>JAHBXN010000012.1 GCA_019636475.1 Phycisphaerae bacterium | reverse complement strand
GGATAGCTTGCAAAACCTGCAAATTCGCCATAAACTCCCTGATTATCAAGGTTTTAGGCCTTTCGGCAGGGTTGTCTCGGTACCGTTTACACCGAGGGGGTCGGGGGTTCGAGTCCCTCATCGCCCAGTGACAAAATTCTGATACATCCAACTCCCCCATGACATACACCCGAACGCGCCTCTTCGCCCCGAAGGGGCGCAAGGCAAGGTGTCGCGATCGCCTGAATTGAGCAGACGCATCTCTTCACCCCGCAGGAGCGCCGGCCTGTAGCCACAGGTGAAGCGCAGCGCAAACCGTGGAAGAAAAGGCCCCCCTCAAGCCAATCCCCGAAAAGGCCGATAACGACGTAACCGATTCCCCGCGCGGACAACGCGCGAGACAGATGACGAGCGCTTCCCATGACCGACGGCTCTCGACACCCCGATTCCGTCGACGCTTCGTCGGCCGGTCCGGATCAGATCGACGCATTGCTCGCCGAGGCCGAGGCTCTCTCCGCGGAGATCGTATCGGGCACGCTCGACACCATCTCCCCCCCCGATTCCGCGCTCGCCGCGGAGAATGTGGCCGAGGAAGTGGGAGTCTCAGTCGAGGACGTTCGGCCGGGCCCCGCAATCCTCGATGTGCCCGATCCGATCCGGGCCACCCAATCCGTTCAGGCGTCTGTGGACGAGTTGCGCGATCTGCTGAACGACCCCGATGGGAAGGTCGAATCACATCGGATAATCGAGTCGAACACCGGCGAAGAGCCATTCGCCGTCGAATCGAGCAAGCCGGGCGTCGACGTGGATGCAGGCCAGCCTCCCGCCGCGACGACGAAGAAAAAATCACGCAAAGGGGCCAGGTTCGATCTGTCCATGATGCAGCGCGAGGCGCCGCCGGCCCCGTCCATCGACCCATCAGCGCCGCCCGCGTCGCCTCCATCCACATCGGCCACAAACGAGAAAGTAACACCCGGCCCGGCCGAGGAGCTTGGGGAAGTGAGCCAGGCGGAATCTACCGAACGGCCGAGCAGGTCGCTCATCGTTTTCCGCATCATTGATCGAACGAAGTCAATGGCGATCGGGTCGGTGGCCGCTGTTCGCGGGTTGGTGATACTCTGTCTGAACGCGGTGCTCTCGGTCGTTTCCGTGATGGATTGGCCGTTCCGTTCGTTGTCCGGGGAGTTCAAGCGAGCCGTAGGGCTCTGCGGGATCGTCACGCTGGTGATGGGGGTCGCGGCATGGATTCTGCCGCTGCTGCTGAACGCCAATCCGTTCGAAGGCATGGAGACGGGCATTGCCGTGGAAGCGTCCGTATCGATGTGACGCGCATGTGGCACAACGGCGCGGCAATTTGCGGGAAGCCCGGCGAATTCCGTGGGGGATTACATGCCATAGGTGGCGGGTTCGAAGTCCGTTTCGGTCAGGCCCGTGTTGAATCGGACGCCGCGGTACTCGTATTTGCCGAGCAGGCTTTCGGGTTTCGCATCGGAATCCGAATAGCAGTAGACCGCGACCGGAATGTGGAGTTCCTGATCGATGTAGATCTCCGCCACTTGGTCGGGATACCGCCCCTCTTCACCGGTATAGGGCAGGCTTCGGCGGATCAGCCAGACAGGTCGGCCGTCAAAATGGGATTCGCCGCGGAACTCCAGCGCCAACTCGTTTCGATCCTTGGCAATCTCACAATACTTGATCAGCAGGTCGAGCGCGCGAACGAAGCCGAACTCATCGATCGCCCGACGAGAACTGCGCTTCGCGATGGTTCCGTTGATGGGCTGCTTGATGCTCTTGATGAGCAGATTCAGGCCCTTTCCGGGCATGCAGACCGCATGCTCGCGCAGTTCAGGATCCGGCTCGGTCTCATCCCGCCATTTGCCCTGCACGTAGATCACGCGCTTGGCCATGCCTTCGTTTCGCAGCCAGTGCATGACCACGCTGTACGGCTCAGGACGGAATTTGACCTCGATTTCCTGCTCGGCGCTCATTGCCGCGCCGATGCGCTCCTGTTTCACAAAAGTGCACGTATAGTCGCGTGAATCCCTGACAAGCCCCTCGCGAGCGACAATAAGGGCTTGAAGTGGGTCCATGCGAACAAGCTGTTCAAAGGGCGTTTGAACGATTTTGTCGTCAGCCAGTACGAACGGCAGGCCCTTATTGATCACGGGCGCATGTTCAGCATCGAACGCCAGCTCTGCGTAAAGAATTCCAGCCAGCAGCAGCGCGGAAACAATCTGGAGGCGCCGTCGCATTTTGGGATTGAGATCGCGGGGCATGAATACGACTTCCCTGATGGATATCGCGCGAACCGGAGGCCTAGTCGTTGGTTGCGTCAAATTGCATGATTGTCCAGTAATTATACACTACGGAACATCGATCGGCGCGTTCGGCAGCGGCTGGAAGCGCTCTTGATTTCATTTTCATCGGTCGGCAAGAGTTGCCGACTGAAGCAACCCGGCTGGTAACATTTGCGAATTTTTTCGCTCGCCGAAGTTCACTTGGCAGGCTCCGGCACTCCGCTCCGCATTGGCGTTGGTTACCGGACTTGGGGCGGCATTCAGGCAGAATCTGCGATGCTTCAATTGAGCGTCGCTCATCCATATAAACATACGTTTTCATGGTCGAAAATTCAACATCCGGATGCAATCCGACTTTGCACTTGCGACGATTATCTTATATCTGGAATTAGCTTAGGGCGAGCAATCGCCGCTAGGTATTTCCCTGATACAGCTTAAACTCGCGAATATACCGATCGACCGCGGCGGGAAGGAAATAGCGGATTGGGAGGTTCGAGGCAGCCCGTTGGCGAATTTCCGTTGAACTAATTTCGATGTGGGGTGTCTGAAGCACATGCCGCAGGAGAGACTGCGACTCGACCGTTCCAATCGTGGGGGCGAGGTGTTCCAGCGGCGGAGGCTGCCAACCCGGCCGTGCGGCCGTCACGATCTGCACGATGCGAACCAACTCACCAATTCGATACCAAGTCGGGAGCTGTGACAGCGAATCCGCGCCGATCAGCCAGAACAGTTCGTCCGAATCGCCCAGTCTTTTTCGAAACTCACTCACGGTTGCGAACGTGTAGCTCGGTCCCTTTTGATTGAGTTCGAATTCGTCGATATCGAATCGGGAATCGTCCTGAATTGCCAGGCGAATCATTTCAACGCGGTGCCGTCCATTTGACAGTGACTGGCCCGGTTTGTGCGGCGGCTTTCCACACGGGACGAAGATCACGCGGTCCAGCCGGAGTTGTTCAAGGATGCTCTGGGCCGCGATGAGATGGCCGTAGTGGATCGGGTCAAATCTGCCACCGTAGAGTCCGATTCGCATAAGGTCTCACCGCCACATCGCAACGGCCTGATCGTGGGCATGATCTGTCTTAGGACGACGACTCAAAATTCGTGATGATCCATCAGCCGGGCCGGCCCGCATTTTCCGGCGCGGTCTTCGACGATTCGTCAACGCGTGCGTCGATATCGAACTCCACGTTTGTCACGCGCACATCGGCGCTGATGTTCTCGCCTTTGGGCGAGGAGGTGACATCAGCTCGCCCGGCGATCACGAGATAGTAGCCGCGACTGGGTTCGAGTCTTGACTCGAAGATCAAATCGAACTTGCGTGATTCCTCGGTTGAGGCGCTGCCAATTGATGCGGCATGGAGTGTTTCCTGTCGGACGACCACACCGAGCGAGTCCTTGAGCACGAAATGGACCGAAGCGGCGCCGGATTGATCGACCCGGTCATCGGCGTATTTCCGCGCTTGCCGAAGCGCGCTGTCGACATCGAGCTTGAGGCGAATCGTCGCCGCCAGTGGCCGGCCGGTCATGTTGTCGAAGGTGTAACCCATTTGAAACGCGCCCCACGCAGTCCCCTCGCCCGTGACCTCGGCGGAGCAAATCGCTCCGTTCGGATCGAATCGGCCGGAGTTTCCCTGCGCGTTCGCGCCGTCCTGGCCGGAGGTGTACTTTGCAATATTGAATGGTTCGCCGGCGGGGATGGTCCGGCGGCCGGCGGCGACTGTCGCCGCGTCCCAATCCGGGCGATCTTTCTCAGCGACGCGCACATTGACATCCGCACCGCCGCCCGAGCTGCATCCGGCCGCAAGTTGCAAGCCGGCGAGCACGATGACGCTCGGCGCGATGGAGCGTATGTGTGACAGATGTCTGGTGTAGCGGGCGCTCATCGCGGGATGGACGATGAATCTGGCGAGGTGTTTCACGATACTGGCTCGCTTTCGTGAGTGGTGTTGGAGTCTGTTCCGACCTGGGAATTATCCTGTCTTCAAGGTTATGTCGCTGCCGCGTGACTGTAAAGCGGGCGCTCGCCACATGTGAGGGCGAGTTGGGCGTGGGCGGCCGGTGCCGGGAATGGAGGCTTCCGGCCGTGCATCCTTGACAATCCCGCCCGGTCGCCGTTCTGATCTACACTGGTCGTGCAGAATGTGGCGTTGCTTTCCGGGGGTATTGAGGGTCTATGTCGAAGCGAATCTGTGTCATCGGCGCTGGACGGTGGGGGCGTAATCATATCAAGACGCTCGACGCGCTGGGATCATTGGGTGGCATCGTCGAAGCGACGGAGGCCGGCCGTGACGCGATGCTGGCTGCTTATCCGTCGGCGAAGATTTTCTGTGACGTGCGTGAATCGCTCGATGACGGATTTGACGGCTACACGATTGCATCGCCGGCCGAGACGCATTTCGAGATCGCAAAGCTCCTGATCGAGAACGGCAAGCCCGTGCTGGTGGAGAAGCCCATCACATTGAATGCCGCGGACGCTCACGCTCTGAATCGCCTTGCGAAGGAGCGCAAGGTGCCGCTGATGACCGGGCATGTTCTGCTCTTTCATCCCGCGATTTCGAAGATCAAGGAGATGATCGATGGGGGCAAGATCGGGAAGCTTCAATATCTGTACAGCAATCGGCTGAATCTCGGCACGGTTCGCAGCGAGGAGAACATTCTCTGGAGTTTCGCGCCGCACGACATTTCGATATTTCAGCACCTGATCGGTAAACTGCCGACGGAGGTCGTCTCGCGGGGCGGCGCCTTCGTGCAGCCGCGAATTCACGACAGCACGATGACGATCCTGACTTATCCGGACAATATCGTCGGCCATATTTTCGTGAGCTGGCTGCACCCGTTCAAGGAGCATCGGCTCGTCGTGATCGGTTCGAAGGGCATGCTCTCGTTTGATGACTCGACAGAGGCGAAGGACGTTTTGTTTTACGAGAAAGGAATCGATTGGATCAAGGGCGAGCCGATCAAGCGCGACGGTCCGACCGAGTCGATTCCGTATGAGAAGCAGCAGCCGCTCACCGAGGAGATGCGGTACTTCCTCGACGGCGTGGCGGGCGCGCCGATCACGAAGGCGAATGGCGATAACGCGGCGGCCGTGCTGGAGATTCTGGAGCGGGCCACGGACAGCCTGCTGACCGGTCTGCCGGTCTCACTGGACGCGAAGAAGGTTACGACGGCCGATGCTCCGAAGCCGGCGTTCTATGTTCATCCGACATCATTCGTGGACGAGGGTGTGACCATCGGCGAGGGGACGAAGATCTGGCACTTCTCGCACGTGCAGACGGGTTCCCGGATTGGCAAAAAGTGCTCGCTGGGTCAGAACGTCAACGTCGGAAACAACGTGACGATCGGTGACCATGTAAAGATACAGAACAATGTTTCGGTGTATGAGGGCGTCACGCTGGAGGATTATGTCTTCTGCGGGCCGTCGATGGTTTTCACGAACGTGATGGACCCTCGCTGCAAGTATCCGCAGCGGGGTTCGGCGTTTTATCACAAGACGCTCGTGAAGGAAGGCGCTTCGATCGGCGCGAATGCGACGATCGTCTGCGGCAATACGATCGGGCGCCATGCATTCATCGCGGCGGGTGCGGTGGTGACGAAGGACGTTCCCGACTATGCCATCATGGTCGGCGTACCCGCACGGCAGCGCGGGTGGGCCTGCGAATGCGGGGAGTTTCTGCCGAAGTTCGATGTCACGACGGCGTGTCCGCGCTGCTCCATCGGGTACAAGCTCACCAATGGTCTATGCGCTCCGGCATGAGGCGTGGGGCGCCGGTTCGAATCTCGCAGAAGGAACCCCATCAGCGAATGTATCGTGACAAATCAATCGGCATCGTTGTTCCGGCCTATCGAGAGGAGACGCAGATTGAGCGGACGCTGCGGTCGATGCCGGGCTACGTGGATCATATCGTCGTCGTCGATGATTGCAGTCCTGACAGCACATCGGACGTGGTTCGGCGAATCGCCTCGACGGATTCGCGAGTCCACCTGATTCGGCATGAGAGGAATCGGGGCGTCGGCGGGGCGATTTCGACCGGCTATTGCTGGTGTCGTGATCATGACATTGATATCTCGGTGGTCATGGCGGGCGACGGGCAGATGGATCCGGACGACCTGCCGGCGCTGCTCGATCCGGTTGTGGAGGATCGAGCCGACTACACAAAGGGGAATCGGCTGGTCACGGGCGAGGCATGGCGGAAGATTCCGCGGGTGCGCTATCTTGGGAATTCCGTGCTGACGCTTCTGACCAAAATCGCCAGCGGCTACTGGCACGTTACAGACTCCCAGACGGGATACACGGCGCTTAACAAGCGCGGGTTGAAGCTCTTGCCGCTCGCCGACATCTACCCGCGCTACGGCATGCCGAATGACTTTCTCGTGACACTCAATATCCACAACATGCGCGTGATGGATGTGCCGGTGAAGCCGATTTACGGAATCGGCGAGCAGAGCAAGATTCGCATCCGATCCGTGGTCTTCACCATTTCCATGCTGCTTTGCAGGTTGTTCGTGAAGCGAATGGTGCAGAAGTACATCATCCGCGATTTTCATCCGCTGATTTTTTTCTATCTATTCGGCGTGGTCCTGCTCGTTCCGGGCGCGATCTTCGGCGTCTATCTGTTCATCGAGCGCCTTGTGGACGGCCCCATCGCCGCGACGAGCGCGTTATTTGCCGTGTTCATGTTTGTCTCCGGCCTTCAATCGCTGTTGTTCGCCATGCTCTTTGACATGGAGGCCAATCGAGACCTCAAGGGCGGCTGAAGCGCAGCGCGGGCGAAGTCGGATTGACGAAGTTCGGAAGAAGACTTGGATATCCTGATTGAAATCAACCATCCCGCGCAGCTTCACCTGTTTCGGCCAGTGATGGAGGCCTGGTCGCGCGAAGGAACGACGTTTCTTGTCGCCGCGCGTGAGAAGGACATCACGACGCGGTTGATGGACCGCTACGGCATTGAGTATGTGACGCTGGCGCCGGTGGGAAACGGCCTTGCGGGCCAGTTCCGGGAGCTGCTTCGGCGCGAGGCGGCGATGTTCGCTCTTGCGCGAAGATGCCGCCCTCGCGTCATCATGGGGACGAGTGTTCACGCGGCGCGAATTGCCCGATGCTGCGGAGCGAGATCGATGGTTCTTTGCGAGGATGATGCGAAGTATATTCCGCTGTTTCGGTGGCTGGCCTATCCCCTTGCGCACGCCATTGTCACTCCGGAGGCACTGGCATATGAGAATCACGGTCTGCGGCACTTCACCTATCCCGCATATCAGAAGCTGTTTTATCTTCATCCGGCGCGTTTTGCTCCGGACGCGGGGGTTCGGGGGGAACTGGGGCTGTCGGCGTCTGAGCGGTACGCCGTCATTCGGCTGAGCTCGCTTCAGGCGCATCACGACATCGGGGCGCGCGGCATGAGCGAGGAGATGATTCGCGACATCGTTGCGTTAACGTCTCCGGAGATGCGTGTTTTCATCAGCAGCGAGAAACCGCTCCCGGCGGAATTCGAATGCCATCGTATGCCGTTGCCGCCGGACCGGATGCACCATGTGCTGAGCCAGGCGGAGTTTCTGATCAGCGACAGCCAGTCGATGACGGTGGAGAGCGCGCTACTCGGGGTGCCTGCTTTCAAGATCAACACGTTTGCCGGCCGGATATCGGTGATTCGCGAACTGGAAGAGGCGGGTCTGGCGTTCGGGTATCGGCCGGGCCAGGAGGCGGACCTGGTGCGGGATGTGCGGTCGATACACGCCCTGCCCAATCGTCGCGACGTATTCGAGAAACGTCGGGCCACTATGCTGGCACGCCGGATCGATCCGGTGCCGTGGTTCCTTGAACTGACGCGGAGGATGTGCGATCGCCAGTCAACGGCGGAGATTCATGCCTGGTCGCGTGAGTACATTGCTCAGGCGCTCAGCCCGGCGCAGACTTGTCCTGTCGGCTGATGAAGTATCGCCGCAGCGCCGGCGGAATCTGTTCAGGCCACGGATTTGACAGCGGCAGCGTATCGAACGTGTGCCAGAATAGATGATGCCTGTCGTGGGTGCCGTGCAGTTCGATGAATTGAAGCGCTCCATCAAGCGTCTTGGACGTATAGGTGCCGTCGAGTCGAACGCATTCCAGATCGAGCATCTCCTGAATCAGGCGCCGGCCGCTCTCGGTCGGCTTCGCATAGCCTTCTCCGAGTGCATGATGGAAGACGGAAACATCGGATCTCGTTGGGTGGACATGCGGCACGGTGGGGTCATGGCGGTGCAGTAGCCGGATGGTGCGATTTGCGAGTCTCAGGAGCCGGCCGCGGGTGCAGTACAGCCGATACGAATTGGTGACGCCAACAATGTGCGCGTGAATTCCCGCCAGTTTGCAACCGAGTGCCAGACCGGCGGCAGTTCCGAGGCTGCCGAGCGGCACATAGATGTAATCAGGCATTGGCAGGATCCCGGCATCCACCTGATCTCGAAGCTCCATCGCCGCATTCACATGGCCGATGCACGTCAGGGGTGATGTGCCTCCGGGCGCGACATAGAGGCAGGGCGATCGCTCGCCCGAAGCGTTGCGCAGAACCTGCCCGAGAGTTTTGACCAGCACGGTGAGATAGCTGGCCGGAATGTATTCCGCGGCCGCGGTGATTCCGACGCCGAGATTCGCCTGAAGATATTCGGTCGGCGGCTGATCGACGATGACGGCGACGACGCCGATGTTGAATCTGCGGGCGTGAAATGCGGTCCGGCTGATGTGATGACTGCCTGCGGAACTGAAGGTGACAAGCGTCCTTATATCGCGGCTGCGCGCTTCGGCCAGGAGAAACTCGAGGCCGCGAACCTTGTTGCCGCCACAGAGCGGGTGGCTCTTGTCTTCTCGTTTGATGTGCAGGGATTTCAGGCCGTGCGCATTGGCGAAACGCGGCGCGTTGTGGACCGGCGTGGGCCACTCTCCCAGTTCGACCCTCGGCAACGCTTCACGCAGGCGCGGGAAACGGTCGAAGAGCGGCATCGCGATTGATCCGGACTGAGCGGTCGTCAAGCTTTTGCTCCCGCTTCGGCAAGCAGGTGTTCGATCACCCATTCGGCGACGGCCGCGATGGTCATGCTCGGGGCGACGCCGGTTGGAGTCGGAAAGAGGCTTGCATCCGCAAGATACAAGCCGGGATGTCCGAAGACCTCGCCAAACGGGTTTGTCACGCCTTGCGCCGGCGATTCCGCGATGACCGCGCCGCCCATTGGATGCACGGTGGAGGGCATGCGGCGGTCGAACCATGCCGGCGGCGCGAGCAACCTTCCGCCCACTGCCCGGGCCAGATCACGCAAGCGTGCGAGTCGTCGCTCGTCAAATGCAGAACTCCGCGCGGCATCGCGCGTGAATCGCCATCGGCCGCGTGGCGAGTGACCGTTGGTTTCCCAATTGAGCCGACAGGGATTGTCGTCGAAACCCATGACTCCGATCGACCAGGCGCGTCCCAGTGAAGTCGATAACGCCGTCAGACTGCCAATCGGCCAGACTCCTGTATCCATCAGGAACAGTCGATCATCGCTCCAGCAATCGATCCAGCCTGTGACGGGCGGCCCGCTGTCCGCGTCCGGCTCGGCCGCGCCGATGATGGCCGCTCCGAAGTCGCCGTTTGTATGGAATCGCCAGCCCAACGCGGCGCTGAGATGGGGCAGCGTGCCGATTGCGTCGCGGCAATGGAACAGCAGCTTCATTGTGCCGAATGTTCCGGCGGAGAGGACGACTCGCCTCGCCCTGAGCGAGCCTGCTTCGGTGCCGTATTCGTTTGAGGGGCGGTTGAATCGGACTTCGTAACCGCCGTCGATATCAAGCGGTGCAATAGCCGTGACATCGTGCATTGCACGGATTTCCGCGCCGGCCGATTCCGCCTGTGCGAGGTAGGTTCTGTCGAGTGTTCGTTTTCGGCATGTTCGACCGCCCTGCAGCCAGGTCGCGACTTCCCTGCGAAGGCCGGATGTTGTCGGCGGTTGTGCCATGTCGGAGGCATTTTCGGGCCAGTCCATGGCGAGCGGCAACCGGACGCAGCGGCCGCCGATGTGCGAAGCGGCAGACTGCATCGCGGCCGTTCGCGGCAGGGTGTGCGGCAGCCTTGTGGGCCGGATGATTGCCTCGACACGATCGTAATACGGATCCATGACCATACGAGAAAGCGCCGACCATTGTGGCGTGAAGGTTTCCTCCGGCGCGCGCAGGGTAACGGCTGTATAGAGATGGGACCCGCCGCCGACCGCGCTGGCGGTGACGGCGCAGAGTCCGCCCGCGAATTGGAGATCGACGATGCCGTCGGGAATGTCGGCGTTGCGCTGACGAGAAAACAAATCCTGCATTCGGAAGATCGGTCGGTTTCCGGCGGCGAGGTCTTCAAAGTGATCGGCTGACAATCGCGGTCCGCGTTCAAGAAGGACGACGCGGCATCCCGCTTGGGCGGCTCGAAGTGCGCAGACGGACCCACCAAAGCCGGATCCGATGATGCAGATGTCGCATTCGTAATCTCTCATGACGATGCCGCGGAGAGAATTGACCCACGTCTGTTACCGTGGCTTCGGACTGCGCCGCAAAGTCCGGCTGCAATCAGCGTACTCCGACAGGCCGATTCGTGGAATCCGAGGCGAAGATGCCGCAAAACGACGAGAGGCGAGGAATGGTCCTCGCCTCTCGCGGAAATACACTGAATGGACTCGGTCGGCCGCTACTGGGCTCTGGAACGCGATCCGAAGGACTTGGCGGATTCGCCGGATTCATCGGCGGCGGCCGCCTCCTTGTCCTCCTCCGAGGCGAAACCAGACACCCGAACCTTCACATCGGTCTTTTCAGCACCGCCTGCCTTGCAATTCGGGCAGGTGACGCCGGTTTCGGATCGGTACATCGCGGTAGATTCGGCCACGGTCAACTCGAACCGTGTGCCGCATTTTTCGCAGACAAATTCCTGCTTCTGGGCGGCGAGGTTCTGGTCGACCTCGTTCTCTCCCGGCCTTGTCCAGACATAGGCGCTGACCGCGGCTCCGAGAACCAGAATGGCAATTAGTATGACCTGACGTTTCATAGGGTTGACTCCTTAGGGCCGCCACAGCCAGTCGAGACACTGGATTCTAGTTGCAGGTCGGACCGGCAGCGGCACAATCGCCGGCACTGCTGTCAGGATACCACTGGTCGGGCAGGCAGTCCATGCGGCCCCAGGTGCCACGGATGTCGAGAAACTCCCGCTCGGCAGTGCGAGGATAGAATGTGCCTTTGCCCATGTCCACGTTGTTGGCGTGACCGTCCACAAAGCCGAGGTTGAAGAAGCCCAGTTTCTTGTGCGGCGTGGTCAATTCCAAGCCACCGGGAATGCTCAGGAAGCCGAAGATTTCGTTCGTCCAGAGCGTCTGAAATGCTCGAGCCTCCATGTAAGCGACGGTTACCGCCGTATCGGGAATTCGTGAGACCGGTCGGCCGAGCACGCCGAGCTGTCGGCCGTTGCTCCATGCCAACTGATTCAGGCGGAAGGAAGTTCCGTTGGATTTGAAGTACGGCTTCTCCAATTCGCGGGGATCGGCGCCGAAGCCCGGCACATCCTGCCAGCCGTAGTCGTCGCCTGCGCACTGGAAGTCCTGGAACCAGCCGCGGTCGCCGGGTGAACTATTCTGAGCGAGCGAGCCGTAGAGGAGCCTGTTGAGGGGGCGCGTATTCGGGCTGAATGCCTGATTCCAGTTCATTTCGTCCATGGTGCCCGGGCCTCCACCGTAGTCGGCGTAGCCGTCGTAGATCCAGCACGGGGCGCACGGGTGGACGGGGCCGTACACGCCTTTGACATCGTCGGCCGAGTAGGCGGTGGTGACCTGCAACACCGACTTCAGGGCGGCGAGGCACTTGACCCGCTGGCCAGTCACCTTCGCGCTGGTGAGCGCCGGCAGGAGAATGCTGATCAGAATCGCGATGATCGCGATGACCACCAGCAACTCGATTAATGTGAAAGCCTTATTCCTTCCAATGTATCGCTTCATCTCTTTGAGCTCCTTCATTCTCAATGTCTCTTTGCGTGGAGAGAGTGATTCTATTTTCTTCGGATGGTTTATCCGCCTCAATCCATTCGGTTTGCTGCGTCCGTCAAACGGAGGGAACACGCGACCGCCCGATTCGATTTCCTTGCCCACGTCGGCCGGTCATTGTGGTGCGGAGAGCGCAAAATAGTCACCCGGCCGACCTTGATTTTCGCAAAGCCGACGGATGCGGCGGATTCATGCGAAGTCAGTGTCCGAAAAACTACCTCGCCCCCACAGCGAGACCCCCTGTCGAATCAGCGGCACTCCCGCAACAATCGACAAACTGACTTCACTGCATGATAGCCGATCGACCCTTCCGAGGCAAAACGGCCGCGGAAGAATGTCCGGTATCCGCATTCCGCCACCTTCCTAGTCATAGGCGATGTGTGTCCTGTTTTCTTACGCCGAGTCGGTGGTCCAGGCCATTTTCCCGTTTGAGTCCCAGACCAAGAAAAACGGCGAGAGCCGGCAACCCGGTTTCTCGCCGCAGTTCTCGTATTAACATTTTGTAAAAGCGAAGCTTATGGTAGCTGTGGCGTCTTAGTGAAGCCCGGCATTCCATCGAAGGTCCATGGCGAGAACGGCGCGAGTTGCGGCGTCCAGGGCGTTACGAGCGCGTTCAGGTCCGGGACCGCCATCCAGCAGAGTGCCTTCGGCTGGCCGCCGAAGATCGACAACTGCTGGTCGAATGACACTGTCTGGGCCGGCGTCTGGGCGAGCTTGGCCGTTTCGAGGAGCGCGGTCACCCCGAAGAAACTCTCGGCCAGTTCTCCGAGCGAGCTGGGGCGGGGGTAGTGAACGAGCTTGATTTCGGCACTGGCCGGGATATCAGCCATGTTGCGGACAGCCGCGATCGCGTCATCGAGTCCGCCGAGCCGATCCACAAGGCCGATCTGCTGCGCTCGGCGTCCGGTATAGATTCGGCCGCCGGCAAGCTTGCGGAGTTCCTTCTTGGGCATCTTGCGGCCTTCGGCGACGCGGTCGAGGAACTGTTCGTATGTGTCGAGGATGTAGGTTTTGAACAGCTCTTTGTCTTCGGGTGACATGTCGCGATGACCTGATCCGAGCAAGGCGCGCTTGCCGCGTTTCATTTCATAGACATTGACGTCCATCCGATTGAGGGCCGATCGCTGATTGGCGAGCATTGCGATCACGCCGATGGAGCCCGTGATTGTTGTCGGCTCGGCGAAGATCAATCTGCCGGGCGCGGCAATGTAATAACCGCCGGAACCCGCAACGGTGCCCATGCTCACGACCAGCGGCTTCTCGTCGTTCAGTTCACAGAGCTTTTTCCAGATGATGTCCGATGCATAGGCCGATCCGCCGGGGCTGTCGATTCGGAGCACGACTGCGCGGATGGTCTTGTTCTTGCGGATTTCCTCGATTGTCTTGACGAAGTCGTCCCGCATGATCATCGACGACGCGAATCCGGCGCCGAGGCTCTGGTCCACGATGGGGCCGCGGGCGTGCAGGACAGCAATCTTCGGTCCGACCGCTTTGTAGCTGTCCTGGGCTTTGGACATTTCCTTTGTGATCTGCGTGAGCAGGTCCTGGAGCGACGTGATGTTTGCCATGCCGCTGGAGCCGTCGGAGCCCTTCTTGAATTTCTCACGGCGCAGAACGCGTTCGCGAAACTCCTCGTAGTATCCAAGCTCATCGACCAGTCCGGCGTTCTTCGCATTTTCGGCGTCGAACAGGCACTCGTCGATGATGCCACGAACCTTTTCCTCGCTCAGTTTTCGGCCTTCGGCGATCATCCGGACATAGTCGGCGTACTGGTTGTCCATGATCTCGTTCATCTCTTCGAGGAAGTGATTGTTCGGCTCTCGGCTGTTGTTAAAGCCGGGGTATTTGAATTCGCCGGCCGTGATCACCTCGTACTCAATTCCCTGAAGCTGGTACATTCCCTTCAGATAGGTGAAAACCCGGCCAAGTCCGGGCAGGGCGAGCGAGCCGCTGGGCGCCATTGCGATTTCGTCGGCGGCGCAGGCGAGGAGATAGCCGTTCGGATCTCCGGAGTTGAGATAGGCCTTCACCTTCTTTCCGGATGCGCGGAATTTGACCAGTCCCCGTCGAAGTTCCTCGATGTCAGGAATGGCGAGGGAAAGGCCGTCGAGGTTAAGCAGGATTGCGCCGACGGAGTCGTCCTTCGCAAGCTGCTCAAGGTTCTCCATGAATTCACGCGCGGTTCGGACGCGGCCGGGCAGCGGAACGTTGATCGCCCTGGCGGGGACGAGGAATGGGTCGACGCGGATTTCGATCAATCGTTTGATGGGATCGGCCTCGACGGCGGTCGCGCCCCCCTTTGCTTTGTCGGCGGCCCCGGACTCGGCGTCCGCCTTCTTCGATGCGGTCTTGTCCGCGTTCTTCTTTTCAGGCTCGTCGTCGGCACGAACCGGCGCGGCAACCACCGCCGCCACCAGCAGCATTGCAACCATTGTCATCCATTGCTTCCGCATCGCATTCACTCCTGTGTTGAATCGTTCGATCGAATCCCTGGTTCTTTGGTGATCCTGTCTTCGCTCGCGAATTTGCGTCGCGAGTTTTTATACGTGATTGCTGGGTGCTGCCGGGGTCAGCCGATCGCGGGTCAGAATCAATTCGCTCCCATTTCGTCAGATCGCCGGTCGCTTCCTTTTTTCTTCCTTCGCGGGCTTGCCATCACCTTTGCTCTTCTCTTTTTGTTTGTCGCCGGGTTTCCCTGCCTCTTCATTCACCGGCTCGGTCTTCGAGGCGTCGCTGGCCGGGGGCTCCGGCGCGGCGTCCCGCGTTGCTGCCGTCGGCGTGGCACTTATATCCGACTTTGTTTCGGTCGCCGAGGCGGGCGGGTCCTTCGGTACGCGATGGATCGTTCCGGCCGCATCGATGTAGATCGTCTTGAAGCTGTTGAACTCGTCGTCGCGGAATTTCAGTTGCCATTCGCTGTCGTCGGCAGACCACCGAATGACGTAGAGCGAGTCGTCGACCGCTTTTTCTTCGGCGTCGTCAGCAGGCTCTTTTGCACCGCGGCTCTTCGAGAACAGGGCGCTGGTCAGAGCCTCGCCAAACGACCGTCCGCGCCGGCTCAGATAGAGCAGGTTCGGGTTCGAGGCGAAATCCACATAGCCGTCCAGCTCCGCGACGTTGGCGGGCCAGCGTCCGTAGTCACGATTGAACAGCTTGGCGTGGTAGTGCAGCACGCGCAGGTTTCGGCAGGCAGTCTGCTCTCTGGCAATTTCGCTCGATGGGCTGGCCGACGCCGCCAGTGCCGCACCGGTGACAATTGGAACATAGATTGCGCCGATTGGAATGGGGCCTGTGTGCCGAGCGCGAATGCCACCGAAGCTGACTTCGACGCGAATGTCGGAATCAGACATCGCGTCGCTGATGGCCGAAGCGTCGGGCGGCATTGATGCGCCATCGGCGAAGCCCGCGAGGACACTGAGGTATGGCTGTGCCAGCTCGTAGGCACGAGACCAGTTGATTCGGGCCTGCCAGTGGTCGGACTTCGACGAGGGGAGCCTGATGGTGTCCTTCTTGACGGCGTTCCATCGCATGACCGCGTCGTCAGCCCACGTTGACGTATTGCAGATGACAAGACGTGCGACCTGTGATCCCGTTGAATCCGGATCGTCGGATGGAGGCCGGTCGACAAAAACGACCGATCGAAAAGTCATCGGCGTCAGGCCATAGATGCCGTCGGCCGCCGGATCCCGCCAGAACACGGCCTTTCCGCCTATTTTTTCTTCACGCCATCGCGGCGGCTGATCGTCGTCCGCCCGCTCCCGGTTTTCCTTCTTGATGGCCTGCCGGATTTCGTCTTCGATCAAGTCAGCTTGCTTTGTGCGGAGCACATAGAACAGATCCGGCACCGGCAGGAATCCGCTGCCGGGGACCACGGCGAACATCACCTCTGAATCCGCGAGATCAGCGATGGTATCGGCGGGCAAACCGGAGAGCATGTCGGCAACACCCTCGCCGACTCCGACGTGCACGACAGCCGTGGCATAGGCGTCGGTCGGACAATCGAACGGTTCCTTCACTTTTTGAAACACCAGCTTGAGGGCTGCGCCCAGCAGTGGATTCCAGGTGACTCCGAACTGCTCGTTCCATTCGCCGCGCTTGTTGAGCGATACGACGTATTGCACAGCGTTGACGCCCACCATGCCGGAGAACAAGGACGACCCGCGCTCCTCTTCGGTGCCGGCGTCGAGATTCAGACTGCAATAGACCAGGAACGGCCGCTTCTTCGGATTGTTGCGCACGGCCGATTCCCCGAACACATCTTCGGAGAGTTCAACCGGGGCTTCGGAGGCGAGCATCGCTCCGCTTCCCGTCGGCTTCAATTCGGCCAGCACCATGTCGGGGGTTTCGAGTCGATATCCGTCAGCCGGATTTTCTGCGGGCTTCAACTCGATGCCTTTGAACAGCTCTTTGGCTACTTCGTCGGCGAGCAATTCCCGAACGCGCTGGGCCAGATCATCGACAGGCCAATCAACGCGAATCAGCCATCGAGGACGGCCGTCACGATCCTGTGGGAACACAGCGATTGTGATGGCCGTATCGGGCCATGCTGCAATTCTGTCAAACAGTTCGATCAGGGAGGAGAGATCGACGCCCTCTCCGGTCTCGTTCTGCGGAACGGGGAACATGCCGTTCAGCGCATCGACGAGGCGAGCGGTCTTCGACTTGCTGGCGGCCTGTGACAGCGTGGTGACGGAAGGGATAAAGACCTCGACCTGCGGCTTGCCACTGCCCTTCGATGCTGCGGGCGCGCTTGTGGCGTCCGCCGGTTCCGGCGTCGTGATGGACGCGGTGTCGACTCCGGAGGCGACAAGGGAATTGCACCAGGCCAGAATCAGTACGACACCGAACAGCATTTTCTTGCAATGCACGACGGTCATCCCTCCCACAGACAAGACATTCCGGTTCCACATTCCCCCGTCGCGCGGTGCAGGTCACTTGGGTGCCTGATTGTGCGGCCCGTGCGCGGGGTGGTGCAGCCCGGGAAGGCGGCATGGCGTTGCCGCGCCGTATCTGACTTCCATCGAGCCGCCGATGTCTCGGCTGAAACATCCTCGGGGCGGACTCGAAATCGACTGTATTCGGACGATCGGATGGGGATGTAACGAGCTTGTATTATGCAATAATACCGGACGCGAAGTCAAAATGCGCCGCGCCGGCGCGACTTGATCGCTCGCACATCTGCCAAAGGCGTCTGGCCGCGACCATTCCTGCTTCGAATGCAGGTACAACCCTCGAATCCATCCCATAGACCGACAACCCTTCACACAACGATGCGATGCCGGCTGTCTCACGCGGGAGCAGTGTTTCGGTGGCGAACAGCCGGCGCGAACATCATGTCGCCGCGCTACTTGCCGTGGCAGTTTCGACACAGGTCCTGGCGGTCGTCGCGCAGCAGGAAGGCTGCATCCGCCTCCAGCGACGCTTGATGGCCCAACGGCGTGTTGTCGGCGAAGAGGCCGCGTTGATGAGGATTGTGGCAGGTGTAGCAGGCGACTCGGCCTTCATCAAGCGGATATGCCGCACCCGGCGGGGTTGAAGCCGAATCGGAGCTCGATGAATCGATGGCGGATTCCGCGCGGGCGGCGAGCAGTCGTTCGGCAATCCTGCCGGTGACCGCCTGGCCGAGGTGGCCGCCGGGAAAATAATCCCAGTGTTTGGAATGACAGCCGAGGCAGATTGATGATCCGGCGGCTCGTAGCTGCGGTTGGCCGGTACGATGACCATCGGCGGGTCGCGTCGGCGTTGCGGCGTGGCAGTAGGCACACGATTCTTCGCGAACGACGCCATTGGCGACAAGCTGTTGATGCGGGCTGATCCGCCATGCCTCGGCGTCGCCGTGGCACTGGAGGCAGAACTTCACGGAACCCTCAAGTCCTGAACCTCTCAGCATCGCCGAGTTTCGCGCGGGCCGGGTCGATGTGACATCGCAATGACGCCGGACGTCATGGCAGGTGAGGCAGCCGAGTCGGCCCTCATTCAACGGCCAGTCCTGCGGGACGGTTGTGTTGTTCGTCGTTCCGGGGCGGCCAACGGGATGGGCCTCGGCCACCGCGTGTATGCCGTCGTGGCATTTAATGCAGCCTGCATCCACGTCGGCGACTGGAATGGGCGCGGCCTGCGGGCCGGTCATCGTATGACATGTGTCGCAGCGGGTGGCGGACCAGTGCGGATTTTCGACGGTCGCCTGCACGAGCGATGTTGTCGACCTTTGACGCGATGCGCCGGCATCCGCGGCGCGATCGGCGAATCCGCGCCAGCCGAAGGCACGAATTCCGGGACGGCGAATTTGCTCGGCGACCAGCACGACATATTTCGGTTTGCGGGGACTCTCCTCGAGATTCGCGAGGAGCGTCGGGTCGTCGGAGATCAGTAGCCCGTTCGGCACGCTCAGCGCGGGAGCCGTTCGATCTTTTCGGCCCGAACTTTTCATCGATGTGACCGGATCGGAAGCGCCGCCAAACGCGGCCATAGCGCCGCCGGCTTCGTCGAATGCATGAACCCGTTGCGATGCGGCATCGGTGATGAAAATGGTGCCGTCCGGTCCGACTGCCACATCCTTCGGCCGCCCGAAGCAGCCGACCCGGTCGCCGGGCCGTCCGATGTATCGCCGCCAGGAGCCGTCGGCGTCGAGTTCCTGCACTCGGTCATTGAGCATGTCGACGACGAGCACGGTGCCTCGCGGTGTTCGTGCCATGCCAAGCGGTGAGCCAAATTGGCCGCGACCGGAGCCGCGATGCCCTATCGACCGGACGTGCTGTGCCGTCTTTGCATTGAAAACCTCGAGCCGGTGTGCTGCGGTGTTGCTGACCCAGACGGCATCGCCGACCTCGACCGAGGCGGCTGGACTAAACGAATCCGACTGAAGTGCATATCGAGCGACTTCCCGGCCGCGGGTGTCGAATCGAATGACCGCCTTTGCGCCGGCGTCGGTAATCAGCAGTTGTCCGTTTTCGGTTGATGCGATGGAGACCGGCCGCGAAACAAGCTCGCCGAAATCGAACGGTTTGAATCTTCCGGAGTGCGGCTCGTACCGGAAGATTGTCCGCAGGGCGGAATCGCAGATCCAGATCGCTCCGTCGACCTGTGCCATGGCCACGGGTTTGATGAGTCCGAGCGGAGTTTCGGGCGTGGTTCCGAAGAAGAATTCCGACAGCGCGATGGATGTTTCGCTCGGGCGTTCCGCGACGACGAGATTTCCGTAAGCGATGACGGGGCCGCCGCCGTGCGGCGCGGTGTCGTGTGAACCGTGGCGCTGCGTCACGCGCTGCGCGTCTTCGCGGCAGTTGAGAATGGCCAGGAGCATGGGCGCGGCAACGAGCAGGGCGCCTGCAATGCAGGCGCGTCGGCCGATGCCCTGCGCTCCTGACGAACTAATCAATCCTCGCCTCACAGTGCTTGGTGTCACTTGAAGGATTCGTTTTCTACAGGCGATGGCAGGCGAGACACAGTCGGCTGCCGCTGTTGGACTTCACCAGCATGCCCTCATGTCGTCCGGTGTTGTGCGGATCGTGACACGAAATGCACTGAACCCTTCCGTCGGGCAACTTGATACGTCCGTCGGCCGTGACGGCGGCCGGTGCTCGATAGGTCGATTCGGTTGCCGGGTACTTCACGCCGATCGGATGCCCCGCGAGCAAAGCGGTGCCGAGTCGCGAAGTTCCGAATTGGGCGGCGAATGTGGTCGCATGGGAGGCGGTATAGACGTCGCTGGCGATGACCCCATCGTGGCAACTCAGGCACAGCAGCGACGCTCCATCAAGCTCGACGCCATCGGCCTGATAGGAGACCAGGCGACCTCGGTCTTCCTCGCCGACGCCGGCGCCGCGCGGCAGGGGGAGGTGCGGTGTGTGGCAGGGTGTGCAGAGATCGAGCGATCGATCGCCTTGCTGGGTGAAATCGTGTCGACTGCCGACCAGCCCGGCTGAGTAGAGGACCTCTGTCTCAGAGACGCCGCCGAGCTTGCTGCCGGCGGAGGTCGAATCGCTGTTCTCGATGGGTGCGGTATCTTTGTCGCCGCAGGAGATCGTCACGCCGATAATGAGAAGGGATGCGCCGCAAAGCAGCAGCATGGTATTGAACGGATGTCGCGAGTTCTTATTCATGTGCGGGCCCCGGTGCGGGCGTCGACCAGACCGTGAGAATACCCGCATATTTTTTCGCGGGTAGTGCGGAAGTATACTCACTGCATTCCAAAATGCGACTCGTGCGGATATTCTCGCTGGACAGGCTTCGTCGGTATAAATAGCCTGTCGCGTGCTTGTCACTTCGACCCTCTGATTGATATTCACGGACGGCGCGGTGCTCCATCGGCTCGTCATCATGATCGCGGTCACGAGCCTCCTCGGAGTATCCACCGGGCTTGGCGATCAACCGGCGTCTACTCCGACGCGAAATGCAGAGAACGAAGGAACGCGCGCTGAGAACTCGCCGCCCGCCGAGGACGACCTGTCATCCGCCGAATCGGGCTCGGAGAATGGCGGTGCCGACGGATCGGAGCCTGATCCGACACAGAACGGCGCCGATTCGTCTGACGAGCGCGATGAGGGTTCGACCGATCGAATCAATCGGCCGGGCTTACGCCGCCGATCGCGTTCTTCGACCAGCCCGCGCGGGCCGATGAGCCTTGATGAACTGAATATGTCGCTCGGCCTGGACAGCGTCGCTGAGCGTCGAACCGTACGCACGGACGCGTACAACGCGTTCCGGCCGCGCTTTGCCCAGAAGAACAAGCGGTACTCAATTCTGGAATCGGTCGGACTTGATGCATCCGGCAGCCTCATCGATGAAAAAGTCCTGCTCTACGATGCGATGATGCGCTTCGGGCTTTCGCAGGAGGAATTCTGGGAATCGCGGCCGGGGATCGATCTGCATCGAAGTCCGGACGGCGAGTTATTTGAATATGACCTGAGCATGCAGCTATTTCCGGCCGGCAAGGTGTCTGCGTCGGCCTTTGCCTCGCAGTTGAACGATCGCGTGCCGCGGCCGTTCCTTCCGAGCCTGGATCGACGCCGTGAACGCTACGGCGGCGGCGTGTACCTGAATGATCCGAAGCTGCCGATGTCGCTCACCTATGAGCATTTGTTCGACGACGTCACGAGTCGATCGCGCGGCCTGTATGACGACGAGGAGCGCGGCGAAGATACACTGCGTTATGAAGCGACCTGGAATCAATCCGACGCCCACACCTTGAATGTGGAGTATGAGTACGAGCGTCGCAACGAGCAGTATTCCGGCACGCGGAACACGTTCAACACGACGCGAAACTACCTCGCCCTGACTGACACGATCCATTTCGGACGTGACAATCGCAGCCGGATCGAGTCGTTGATTCGTATGGAGGACGAGGCCGGCGATCTGCAGCGGGATTCGTTCGAGGTGTCGGAGAACCTTCGACTACAGCATACCGAATCCCTTTACTCCACCTATCGCGCGCAGTATCTGAAGGAGTCATACGGACGACTTGAGACCGATACCTATCGGGGAGATGTGGGATTGACCCACGAATGGGAGGATTTCCTCGTCAGCAACTTCGGAGCCTATGCCCTTCGACGAAATGCAAACGAAGTCGGCGACATCACCGAGTGGGGCGCGACGGCCGATTTCTCCTTCACCCGCGACAACCGGCTTGGGAAATTTTCCTCCAATCTGACTTACCAGCATACAAACTCGCGCATGGGTGATGGCCAGACGGGTGGCGTCGTTATCGACGAGTCGGTGACATTTCGCGATCCGCTGCCCTCGTTTCTGACACAGACCCGTGTGCAGCCGTTCAGCATCCTGGTGCGCGGCGCCGAGCGCGGCGAATTCCTTGTCCCGGGTACCGATTACTGGGTATTCACGAATGGCGATGTCACGCTGCTGGGCCGGGTTCCGACGGGACGGATCCGGGACGGGGACACGGTGCTCGTGAGTTATCGTTATGAATCGTACGATGACTTTCAGACCAGCCGGGATCGGGTCGATTACCGTGTTCAGCAGGAACTCTTGAAGGGGCTTGATGTCTATTACGCCGGCACGCTGCAGGATGAGGATGTCAGCCGTCGCCGATACCTGACTTATCGTGAGCGGGATATCAATCGGCATCGCGTCGGACTGACCTACAAGCGTCCACGGTGGTCAACAGGGAGCGAACTCGAGTATCACGACGACAATATCGACCCGTACAAGGCGGCTCACCTGAATGCGGATCTGGTGCTTCATCGCAGCGCCATTCAGGAGCTGGATGCCCGCGGCAGCTACTCTTACTACCGATTTCGCGGCGGGGGTTATTTCGATCCACGCCAGACGTCGCTGCTCGACTTCGGTCTGAACTATCGCTACACGCTCTCGACCAATCTGGAGGCGAACGCGTCCGCGATGTATCGCTTCCAGAATGATTCGCTCTTTGGAGAGACCAACGGTGTCGATATCACGGCATCCGTTGCATACAAGATCGGCAAATTCTCTCTGCTTGTTGAAGCGGAGTATGATATGCTCGACCTGCCGTCATCGACGGACAATTCCGCCGCGATATGGATCAAGCTGCGGCGAGACATTCCGATTGTCGAAAGGCGGGCTCAGCGATGACGCGACGTCTTCGATTTGTCCTTGCCCTTTTCGTGTCCGGGGCGTTCTGTGCCTGCCAGCAGCCTCAGCAGCCGATTTTTGAGCAGTCCGACGGTCGCGGCGCGCTCGTGTGGCCGGCCCCACCGGACGCGCCTCGGATTCGCTATATCGGAATGCTGTCGGGCGAGGCCAGCCTGAAGGCCCGCAAGACCGGCGGCGAGGTGTTTCGAGAATTACTGTCTGGGCCGATCGAGAAGGCGGTCTTTGTCACGCCCAATGCCGTCGCCGCGCGCGGTGATCGCGTCTATGTCGCGGATGGCCAGGCCGGATCGGTGTATGAGTTGGACCTGGCGGCCCGGACCTTCAAGTCCATTCGAGGTGCCGGCGGCGGACCGTTGGCGTGGCCGGCCGATGTGTGCCTTGCAGATGACACCCTGGCCGTTTGCGACAGCGGACGATCGGCGGTGTTTCTGCTCGATCTGGACGGCCGCACTCGGCGCGTGTTCGGTGAAGGGCTCCTTCAGCGTCCCAGCGCCGTGACATATCGGCGGGCGTCGGGCGAATGGTGGGTGCTTGACGCCGCCCTGCACGCGGTCATCGTCTTTGATCGGGATGGACAGGTCGTCCGGCGTTTTGGCACGCGCGGCGGCGGCCCCGGGCAGTTCAATTTCGCGGCTGGTCTGACGATGGATGCACGCCTTGGCGCGGTCATTGCGGATTCGATGAATTTTCGGGTGCAGTTCTTCGACGCCGAGGCGAGCGAATCTGCGGCCGAGCCGGTTCGAATGTTCGGACGCAAGGGCGATTCGGCCGGCGATTTCGCATTGCCGCGCGATGTCGCTGTGGATTCCGACGGACACCTGTATGTCCTGGACAGCCAGTTCGAGAATGTGCAGATTTTCGAGCCGGATGGACGCCTGCTGCTCGCGTTCGGCGAAGAGGGCGACGGGCCCGGTCAGTTCAGTCTGCCGTCCGGCATCTCGATTGATTCGCAGGATCGAATCTGGGTTGCGGACACCTACAATCGGCGCATTCAGGTCTTCCAATATCTTCGTGAGGAGGGACAATGATGCGCGCGATGGGTTGCCGCACTGAAGTCATTTTGTTCGTTGCCGGCTGGGCGTTTGCCTTCGCGCACGGCGGGCAGGCGCGCGCCGATCAGTCGGTCGTCAATTCGAAGCATAATTTGTCGGCGACAGGTCCGGGAACGGTTCGAGCGCTTCACGAAGACGAAGTGTGCATCTTCTGTCACGCTCCGCACCGGACGGATCCGCAGACGCCGCTGTGGAATCGATATAACCCGACGACGTATTACCGGATTTATTCAAGCTCAACGACCGACGCCCGCATCGATCAGCCCGGCCCCGCCAGCAAGATGTGCCTGTCGTGTCACGACGGCAGCATTGCGCTGGGCCTTGTGCAGAGCCGTGGCGCGACCGATCCGATCACGATGAACCAGCCGTTCATGCCGAGCGGGCCGTCGAACCTGACGAACAATCTGGCCGACGATCATCCGATCGGTTTTCGCTTCGATCGGCAGTTGTCCAATCGGGATCCGCAACTCCGGTCGCCCGATCTGGTCAGTCGCGACATCAAACTTGGCCCACGCGGTGAACTGGAGTGCACGGCCTGTCACGATCCGCACAACAACGAACTAGGCAACTTCCTGCGGGTCACCGATGAGCGGGGCACGCTGTGCATCACCTGTCACGATATGAAGGGCTGGCGGCAGAGCGCTCACGCCCTGAGCAATCGCTCCGTGCCGCCGACCGTGAATAACGGCGTGTCGCCGGCGAGACGGTCTCTGTCGGAGAATGCCTGCGGCTCCTGTCATGCCGCACACAGCGCGGGCCACCCCGAGCGGCTGCTTCACGACCGTCCGTACGATCTGTGCATGGATTGTCACAATGGCCTGTTCGGTCGAGACATGCAGGGTGTCGCCAATCTGCGCAGCGGCCATCGCGTCCAGCGCTGGCGCGACGCGCATGATCCCGCCGAGTCCGTGCTGATGCAGCGCATTCACGTGGACTGCGTCGATTGTCACAATCCGCATGCCGTGCGCGACGATCCGCTCGGCAGCAGGCTCTCGCAGTGGGATATCGGGCGCAATCGCGTCCCGCCGGCAATGCAGGAGGTCGCAGGCATCACGTCCGCCGGCACACCGACGGAGCGGGCCAATTTTTATTACGAGGTCTGCTTCCGCTGCCATTCGGATAATCCCGCGCCGGTTCGCGGCCGCATTATTCGGCAGCGAGACAACTGGGGCAACATTCGTCGCGAACTCAGTGCCACTGCCGCGTCGTCACATCCCATCACGCGGCAGGCTCGAAATCAGAACGAAGTGCCCAGCCTCACCCCGCAGGCCCGGCAGAAGACCTTCATCAGTTGCCAGGATTGTCACAACAATCCGGACGCGCGACAGCTCGGCGGCGGTGGGCCGAATGGGCCGCATGGATCGCGATACGAGTTTCTGCTGGCGGACCGATACGACACGGCCGACTTCACGGTCGAATCCGCACAGGCATACGCCCTGTGCTACCAGTGCCACGACCGTAACAGCATTCTTGGCGACGAGAGCTTCACGTTCCACAGGCGGCATGTGGTCGATGCGCGGACACCCTGCAGCGCCTGCCACGCGCCCCACGGCGTCAACGGGCCGCGTTCGCAGCATTCAGCACTCATCAATTTCGATTTGCGAATCGTCGGCGGCCGGCGGTTCTTCAATGACACCGGCCGATTTTCCGGATCGTGCACGCTTACGTGTCACGGCGTGAATCACGTAAACTTCACCTACACGAACCCGTGATCGCCGCCATGGTCCCAAACCGCTTCTAGTTTGTTCAGTCTGCGGGTATGCACCGACGCGGGCCGGGATGGTCCGTGTACGGCGTCGGCAGGGCGCCATTATCGGGTCACGTCGCGGACACATTCATGTTCGCGTATGCTCTCGCTTCGTGGAAATCGCTGGTCCGATCGAACCGATGAACTCGCATGACCCGCCTCCGCCGACAACTACAGGTTCTCCGCCTCATGGGCCTCCGGTGGGTCGCCTATCGAGCCTGGTACGCCTTGCGAAAGAATTCGGGTGCGCTGCGCCGCGCGACGCCGGCGGTCTCAATCGAGAGCTATTCACTTGCTGATCTGCCTGGCTCGACCACATCGAACGATCCGGGAAATTTTGGGCATGCCCTCGAACGACACATCGGGCGATTCCTTTTTGACCCTGGACGGATGCCCGAGCGCGCGCTGCTTCGCGAAACGGCCGGCAGCGCCGGCGTTGCTCAGACCCTTGCCATCGCGCACGACTATGCGGCAGGTAAGTTCCTCTACTACAGCCGAAGGCTCGTGGACCACGGCAGCCCGGTCGAATGGTTGCGCGTCCCCGGCGCCAGGGCGAGCCATCACGCCCGCACGCACTGGAGCGACTATCCGACCTTCTCACCTGACTTCGGCGATGTGAAGACGGTCTGGGAGCCCTCGCGCTTCGCGTGCGCGTTCTGGTTGGCGCGAGCGTACGCATTCAGTGGAGATGAAACGTTTCCTGAAGCGTACTGGCGATTGTTCGAGAGCTGGGTGGAGCAGAATCCGCCGAACATGGGACCGAACTGGAAATGCGGGCAGGAGGCTTCGCTCCGAGCCTTCGCATGGATCTTCGCGTTGCATGCGTTCTGGAAATCGTCGGCCACCACCCCGGCGCGCATCGATCTTGCGATCAAAATGCTTGCGATTACCGCAGATCGGGTCGCTGCGAATATCGATTTCGCCGTGTCGCAGAAGAACAACCACGGCATCAGCGAGGCCGTCGGGCTTTTTACCATCGGCACGCTGTTCCCCTTCCTTCGCCGTTCGGCCGGCTGGCGTTCGCTCGGCCGAAAAACGCTTGAGCGCGAAATCGCCCGGCAGATTTACGACGATGGCAGCTTCGTACAGCACTCGATGAACTATCATCGCGTCATGCTGCATGACTGCCTCTGGGCCATGCGGATTGCTGAATTGGCGGGCGCGCCGCTGTCGGCTGAACTCCGTCGTCGCGTGGCGCTCGCGGGCGAGTTCCTTCTTGGCATGCTCGATCCGGACTCGGGCCGCGTGCCGAATTACGGCAGCAACGACGGCGCGCTCGTTCTGCCGCTCGATTCCTGCGACTACACCGATTTCCGCCCGGTGGTGCAGGCCGCGATGTTCGCTGCGACCGGAACGCGCGTTCTCCCGCCTGGGCCGTGGGACGAAGCGGCCGTCTGGCTTTACGGCGATGCGTTTGCGTCGTCTCCATCGACGCCGCGTCCCGCCGTCTCCGCGCGTTTCGATGTCGGCGGCTACTACACGATTCGCGGCTCGGATACATGGTGCATGGCCCGATGTCACAGCTACCGCGATCGGCCCGCGCATGTCGATCCGCTTCATCTCGACATCTGGTACCGGGGCGCGAATATCGTCTCGGACAGCGGGTCGTTTCTGTACTATTCGCCGGACACTCCGCACTTCGAGAAGTTTTTCAAGGACATCGCCGCGCATAACACCATCGAAATCGGCGGGCGCGGCCCGCTCGATCCGGCGTCGCGATTCCTATGGGTGCCCTGGCCCGAAGCGCGCTGCGTGCGCCACGGGGTGGCGCAGTGGACCGGAGAACACCAGGGCTACAGCAGATATCCGTGGAATGTCGTGCACCGCCGGGATGTCGAACTACGGGCCGACCGCGAGTGGATCGTCACGGATTCCCTGACCGGCATCGGAGAGCACCCCGTCGTGTTGCGGTGGCATCTGGCCGATGCACCCTTCGTGCTGCACGCGGAACAGCGATGGCTCGAATTGATTCATCCGCGAGGTAGGGTTCGCTTCGCATTCGATCTGCCGGACGACATGCGAATCGACATACGACGCGGCGACGAATCTTCCGCTGGCGTGATGGGCTGGCAGTCGGAATATTATGGCGAAAAGTCCGCGCGGCCGACGATCGAGCTGAACGGCCGCGTGCTCCTGCCGATAAGAATTGTGACGCGCATCAGTCCGGGGAGTGACGCCCGCGCATGAGACTCATCTATATTCATCAGTACTTCGTGACCAACGAGGGCACCAGCGCCACACGCAGCTACGATGTCTCGCGCTACCTCATCGAAATGGGCCATCAGGTCACGATGATCACCGGTGTGCACGACCAGAGTTCGTTGCCGCGCATGCCCTGGTACCGTCTCTTTCAGACGCACCACATCGACGGTATCCGCGTCATCGCGTGCAATGCGTGGTATGCGAACCGCCTGCCGGTCTCCGGGCGCATGTGGGCGTGGCTGAAGTTCGCGATGCTGGCCACCTGGGCTGCCCTGCGTGCCGGAAAGGCCGATCTGATCTTCGCGACGAGCACGCCGCCGACGGTGGGCATTCCAGCTCGACTCGCCGCTGCTCTGAAGCGAATTCCTTATATCTTCGAAGTGAGGGATCTCTGGCCGGAGGATTTGATCGCTGCCGGCAGGATGAAACCCGGTTTGCAGTCGCGATTCTGGGAATGGCTGGAGCGTTTCTGCTATGCCCGGGCGCGGCGGATTCTTCTGGTCTCGCGGGGTTTTCACGATCGGCTGCTTGAGCGCGGATTCCCGCCCGAGAAGCTGCGAACGGTCGTGCTCGGCGCTGATGGGTCGCTCTACCGCGATGTCAGGCCCGATCACGACTATTGGCACGCCCGCGGTCTCGATGGCCGGATCAAAGCCGTCTATACCGGCGCGCATGGCGATGCCAACGGCCTGACTCAGTTGCTCGATGCAGCCGAGTTGCTTCGGCATCGGCCGGATATCGCCATCGTGCTGATCGGTGAAGGCAAGATGCGTCCAGTGCTGATCGATGAAGCCAAACGCCGCGGCCTCACGAATGTGCATCTGCTCGAACCGGTTCAGAAGTTGCAGATCCCGGGCATTCTTGCGGCCGCTGACATCGGCCTGATGATTCTCAAACAGATTGTCCGGCCGCGCTGGGTCACGCCCAACAAGATTTTTGACTACATGTTCGCCGGCCTGCCGACAATCGTGAATTTCGCGGGCACCACGGCCGATTTGGTTGAATCCGCCGGAATCGGCGTCGCGTCGAAGCCCGGCGATGCCGCGGACCTCGCCGCTCGAATCGAGCGATGGGCGGATCATCCCGATGAACGCCGCGCGATCGGCACTCGCGCGCGTGAAACGGCCTTCGCCCGATTCGATCGACGCATGATTGCGACGGAGTTGGCGAGCGTGTTCGAAGAAGCCATTCGAGAATGTGCTGCACCGGCCGGGAGGCGGCAGGCGTGAACGATGTGCCCGACCAATTGACGGCCCGGGGGGGACCATCGCCGCGCGATTCGGCCGCGCCGACCGTCTTTGTCATGGAAGCATCCGGCAAGGCCGCGCTGCCAGTCATCGAATCGATGGCCCGCGCGGGTTTTCGCGTCGCGGCGGGTAGCGAGCGGCGGCTAAACAGCGGCTTCTTCAGTCGCGGCTGTCGCGAGAGACACGTGTATCCGTCCACGCGCTTTCAGAAGGCGGCATTTCAGGAATGGCTGCTGAAGTTTCTTCGCTCACGACCGATCGACATGCTCTTTCAACTCGGGCACTACGGCGCGCTGGCCGTCAACGAGATTCAGGACGACGTGCGCCGGCACACCCGGATCATCATGCCGAGCGCCTCCAGCTTCCTCGCCGCATACGAGAAAATTCCCACCATGAAAACGGCGATGGCGGCCGGCGTTCCCATACCGGATTCATGGTTTCCCGCGGAGCATCCCGGCGGCCTGGAGGGTGTCCTGCCGCAGATTCAGCGGTGGCCGGTGCTGATTAAGCCGAGTGTCGGCGTCGGCGCGCGGGGCATCACCTGGTGTTACAACGCCGACGAGATCCGGTCGGCCTACGATCGACTGACGGCCGAGCATGGCGAATGCTACCTGCAGGACTTCATTCCACCCGGCGGAATGCAGTACAAGGTTGACATGCTGATGGACGAGCATCGAAGCGTGCTTGCCGCCATCGCCTATGGCAAGACGCGCATGTATCCGCCGGACGGCGGCAGCAGCGTACTGAACTTCTCCGCCGATCGGCCGGACGTGATTGAATATTCGCGAATGATGCTTGTCGCGCTGGACTGGCTGGGGTTCTGCGATTTCGATTACGTCGTGGATCCTCGCGACGATGTTGCGAAGCTGATGGAGATCAACCCGCGGTTTCCGGAGAGCTTTAATATGGGCATTTCGGTCGGCATCGATTTTCCCTTGATGATGTACCGAATGGCACACGGCGAACCCGTGGAGGCGGTGCTTGATTATCCAAAGAACCGGTTCCTCAGATTCCTGCCGGCCGATATTCTGTGGTTTCTTCGCGTAAGCAATAAGCAGCGATTCTCGACGTGGCCGAGCTGGTTTCAGTTTCGCAAGGACACCTCCTATCAGTTGCTGCGCGCCCGAGATCCCGGCCCGATCATCGGCTATCTGCTGGAGAATCTCGCGGCGCTGTTCAATCCCGCCTTGCTTCGCGATCGCCTTCGCCTGTCCAGCGGCGCGAAGAAAAAGGCTGCCGACCCGGCCGCGAAGCGTTCGACATCCTGATTCGTCGCAGCCATCGGATTCGACGGGGGCGTCAAAGGCGGCCTGTTCGGAAGTGCAATGGCATTGTCATCGGGTAGCGCCGCCGCGCCCTAGGAGGCGCTGCGCTTCTCGTCGATCACCAGGCGGAGAATTTCCTCGAGCGAAGTCGTCGGCTGATATCCGATCACGGTGCGTATCCGGTCCAGGCAAGGCACACGGCGCATCATGTCATCGAACGGGCGACCATACGCCTCCTCATACGAGAGATATCGCTTCCCGCCGGTGCTGCCCGTCATGGCGATAACCTTGTCGGCCAATTCGTCGATGGTGATTTCTTCGGTCGAACCGATGTTATACACCCGGCCGAACGCCTTGCTGCATTGCATCAGGTCGATCACGGCCTGCACCACATCGCCGACATATCCGAAGCATCGCGATTGCGTTCCGTTGCCGTGGATATCAAGCGGTTCGTTGCGCAGCGCGCGTTCAACGAATCGCGGAATCACCATGCCGTATTGCCCGGATTGGCGCGGCCCGACGGTATTGAAAAATCGCGCAACCACGACGGGCAGCTCGAATTGCTGGAAGTACGCCAGGCCGAGAAACTCGTCAATCATCTTCGAACACGCGTAAGACCATCGCGAGAAATGCGTCGCGCCAAGAACCGTGTCGTCGTCTTCGCGAAAGGGCACGCGCTCGCTCTTGCCGTACACTTCGCTGGTGGACGCGATGAGCATCGGTTTGCGAAACTTGTTCGCGACTTTCAGCAGCACCTCCGTGCCGTGAATGTTCGTTTCGATCGTGCGCACCGGTTCGTCCACGATGAGTTGCACTCCGACGGCCGCTGCGAGATGAAAGATCATGTCGCATTGCTCGGCGAGCAGCAGCATCGTCGACTCGTTGCGAACATCATCCAGCACGAATTCAAAGCGGGAGTGATCCTTGATTGTCGCAAGATTCGAGGCACGCCCGGTGCTCAGATCGTCAATGGCGATGACATCATGCCCCCAGTCGAGCAGTCGCTCGGCAAGATGGGAACCGATGAAGCCGGCGCCGCCGGTGATGAGTGCACGCATTTGAAGCCTTCCGGCGTCAGTGCCTTCTGGTCATTGATCTCAGTCCGTTCAGAGGGCGATCGGCCGCATTGGGTCAGTTTTCGTGTTCCGATCGCCCGACAATCACGATGCCCAGTTCGTCCGCGAGTTGAAGGGTTCGCGATTTCTCAAGTATCAGCGTCTTGCCGGCTTCGATCACGATCGCCGTCGCCCCGTGCTTGGCAAGCTTTTCGATCGTGTTCGGGCCAATCGTCGGCACGTCGAAGCGCATGTCCTGATTCGGCTTCGCGGTTTTCACGAGCAGCCAGCCGCCTTTCTTGCAGAGCGAGCCCGCGCGCTCGATCATCTTGTCGGTCCCTTCGATGGCCTCGACTGCGATGATGTCCTTGTGATGGACCGCCACCGCCTGCCCGACGTCCAGCCGGCCCATCTCCCGCGCGATCCGCCAACCCAGCGATGCGTCGGCTTCCTGCGAAGGCGAGAGCGTCCTGCGGGTGAGCTGGCCCTCCGATGCCATTGCATCGGTACAGTAGGTTGTTGAATCGATCAATGTCACACCTCGCCGCGCCATCGCTTCGGCCACCGCGCCGAGGAGCGTGTCATTGCGCCGGTCCGCGGCGGTGAACCACACTTTGATGCTAGCCCAGTCCGGCAAGTACGCCAACATCTGACGCCAGATCGGCATCTCGATGATCCGGGCCTTGCGCACCCGGCCCGCCATGATCGCCTGCGTCGCTCCTTCGCGACGAAACAGGCGAATCCATCGACCCAGCCGTGCGATCCCCGCTTGATAGTATTTGTCCGAGAGATCGCGGATTGCCGGATCATGCGTACCGGACAGACCGACCACCACCACGCGCATCCCGGCCGCCCTCGCGCCGCGCGCGACCAGTTTAGGAAACTCGCCTTCGCCCGCGAGCAGTCCAAGCGTCGTCTGTTTCACGTTCGTCATGGTCCTTCCATGCAGGAAACCGCGCTTCAGATCGTACGCCCCGCCGATCCGTTCGTCATCAGGGACCCGGCGATGACAGCCACGCAACCGCAGCCACCGCGGCCACCGCGGCCGCGGCGAAGACCCACCACATCCAGCGTCGGCCGCGACGCATTCCCCCGATATCAACCGTCTTCGCCCGATCGGCGTCAACATCCGCGCCCGATGCAACTCGTCCGGCAAGGCGAATCAGGTCAAGCGAAAGATCGTCCGCCGACTGATACCGCGCGGTTGGGTCGGCGTTCAGGCATTTCACGAGAATCTCGCGCAGCGAAGCCGGCCAGCTCGCCGGCAGGTCCTCCGTCCGAACGCTTTGCGCGTTCTTCTGCGCCGCGATCATGGCGCTTTTGGTCTTCGCCTTGATCAATCGTTTGCCGGTCAGTGCGTAGTAGAGGGTCAGCCCCAGGCCGTATATGTCGCTGGCCGGCGTGGCCGGCTCGCCGCGTGCAACTTCGGGCGAAATCCATCCCGGCGTGCCCAGCGCAAGACCGGCAAGCTCCGCGGATTCGTCCGCATCCGCCACGGCGGCGAGGCCGAAATCAGTCAGTTTCACGAAGCCGCGTTCGTCGATCAGAATGTTGCCAGGCTTCACATCGCGATGGATCACCTGCTGGGCATGTCCCACGGCGACCGCGCGTGCCGCGTGCGCGACAATGTATGCCGCCTGCTCGACCGGCAGCCGGCGACAGTATCGCACGAGTGCCATAAGCGTGACGCCGTGTACCAGCTCCATCGCAAGGAAGTGAACGCCGTCGGACTGTCCGACGTCATAGACAGTGACGATGTTCGGATGCTGGAGCCGTGCAGCGGTGCGCGCTTCCTGCTGGAAGAGCCGATGCCCAAGCGATTCTCGCTGATCGGCGCGGGGCGGCAACATCTTCAGCGCGACGGTGCGCTTCAGCTCCGTGTCCATGGCTTCATAGACGCAGCCCATCGCGCCCTGACCGATTACCGCTTTGATCTCGTATTTGCCGATACGCCGCCCCACCCATTCCCCGGCGGGAAGCCGTGCTTCCGCAGGCGTCTGTGAAACCAGGTGGCCGACGGTTGATGCATGATCCGCCGCATCGAGCAGCGTCGAACCGAGTTGCGACCAGCCCGAGGCGGCACTGCCGATCGCACTTGCAACGCGCGACGCGGCATTCGCGTCCTCGCGCCAGACGTGCCCGCAGACTCTGCACCGAACCCGCTTGCCTTCAAGGGCGTAGGCGGCGTCGTAAACCACTTTGCAATGCGGGCATGTCAGTAAATGGTGGGAGCATTCCGCGTCCGACCGGCCGTCTTGTGGTGTCGATTCGGGCATTGAACTGGTCGCGGTCGGGCGATGCGTGCTGGGTTCACTGTACGGGCTACAGTCGACAACGTGCGTTCCGCTCACGACGGAGGAGCACGTTGCCAACCGAGCGATTATACTGGATCGAAAGCGAATTCCGAGCCGGAAGCAACAGCGCGCGACCGTTCAGTTTGCCATGGAATCACGCCGGATGGATGACCAGTTCGCGACAACCGACTCCGAACAAACCGACCGTTGGCGCCGGACGGCATTGGAGTATCTGCGTGAGCAGCTTCGTGAAGACGCTCCCGCGGCACTCGGAGCGATGACCCTCTTTAAGCGGTCTCCGCTGGAAGGGGAAGGTCAAACGGTCGTGTTCGAGTTCACGGCCGCTCGTGGTGGACCCGATGTCTCGCGATACGCCGTCGTGGTCGGCGACACCGAACCGAACTACTACCCGGCCGAAGACCTGACGGCCGAGGAGTTGTTTGAACTGCATCTGGGCACGCGTTTCATGCTCGTGCTCGGTGTTTCGATGGTACCTCATGCCGAAATTCAGGCCGACGATCAATACGACATGCACCGCGATGCGAGGCAGATCGTGGCGCGAGTCGCGCCGGATGCGGTCCTGTCCGATCTGGAACCGGCCGCCACGTTTCGCGTCGGCGACGAACTGCACGCGGTCCTCCGATGCCGACTCAACGGCCGGCCGGTGTATGTCATGGGCCGCGATGCGCCGTTGGGATTCTCAACTCGAACGCACCTTCACCCCCATGTCGCTTACCGCCTTCATCTGGGGCATGTGCTCCGGCGCGAGATGAATTCGGACTCGTCACGATAGCCGTCGCGCGTTCTCGGACCTGCGCGATCACTGAATGCGATGTGGCATGGTCATGCGGCTGGGGTCGGCAATAATTTGCTAAACTGACGTGGCATGGCATCCGAACCGAGATATGGGAACATCAGGATTGGAGAAGACCCCATGATCGACATGGCCAGTGCCGACAAACGCCGGGAAGTTCGACTCGATTCCCAGGATATCATTCGATGGAAGCGGCCGGGCCGCATCGAGGATCACAAGGCCTGGACGATCGATCGTTCACCGTCCGGCTACGGTTTCATGGCTCGCGTTCATGAAGCGCCGCGCTTGGGGGATCTGATTCACATTCGCCGATTCGACCACGACCGCTGGGCGTCCTTCGAGGAGCCCTACAGGGTTTCGCGCGTTTTCCCCGCGACGGACGAACTGGTGGTCGTCGGCTGCTGCATTTCGGAGTGACGCGCTTCGAGCATTCGATCAGGGGCCGCTCACGCCGGTTTCCATCCGCCATCCGCTGAATTTCACCGCGGCTTGCAGAACCTTGTTCATGATGAAGCTTGCGTTGCGCATGATCGTCGAAGGATCGTTGCTGATCTGATAAAGCCGCATCTGTGCCGGGCTTTCCTGAACAAGCATCACGCCCGTATCGCCGACGGCGCGAACGCGCACTTCCGTGATCGGATTCGCCGCTGGGACGGCAACCAGCACCCGGTCATACGCCGGATCGCCCGGATTGATCTGAAACACCCCGCCCTGACGAAATCCGCCGAATCCGGCTGATCCGGCCGCCGCGGAGGCCAGCGCCGTCGCAAACCGATCGACGACGACCGGCAGGTCCGCCGCGAGTCGCTGCATCGCGGCGCGCTGTGCCGGTTCAATTTCGATCGGAATCACCGTCGACAGCGCATCGAGATCGATGCGAGGAATCAATGCGCGCACGCGCCGATGCAACGCGGCGGTCTGCGCCGCGAGCGCTCGCCCACCGATCTGTCCGCGCGCCTGGCGGTCAATGAGATCGCGAATGATCGGCAACAGGGCGCGGCCTTTTCGCTGTGAATCCGCCAGCGCCGACAACGCGCTTTCGACCGCCGCATCGCCGTATGTGATGCGGCATTCGGTGCAGATTTCGTCGAGGCCCTCAAGCGCGGCCAGCAATATCCGGAGTGTGTCCGGCAGACCGTCAGGCACGCTCGATTGCACTCCTTCGAGTTTTTCCACGCGGACGCGCAGCGTGCTTTGGCATCCCGCCGCCATGCAGAGGCAAACGGCTATTGCGGCTGGAAAGGCACGGATAGGAACGGATCGAAAATTCATGGAGTGTCTCCATCACGGTGCCAAGTGTTATTGTTCATGAGGTGGACCCAGCAGCGAGGTTACGGCATCCTTGAAGGGGGCCAGCTCGGGCTGTGTCTCAAGGAGCCGAATGATGAATTCACTGACGCTACGGCGCTGCGACGCATCCCGTTTTTCGCGCATCCGGGACGCACGTATGAGGGTCGTTGCGCTGTCAATCATCGCGTCGATCTCGCTTCCATAGGCGCGCAGGTCGATGTTCTGCGCCGACGACCAGAACACCAGCTTGCGAAACTCGAACGGGTTGTTCGATTGGTTCATTCCCATTGCGGCCACGTCGGCCGGCGAGAGCTGGCCGAACCAGACAAGCCGGGCATTCTGCAGTGCGAGGTCGTCGATGCCTGCAGGCAGGTCCGCGCCGCGGTTTTGTCGAGTCGCTTCCGACAAGGTGACCAGCGAGTCGTAGTACCCGGCCGTGAGGGCTTCGAATGCGGCGTCGCATTCGATCGGCAGATCAACCTCGGGAATCTGCGGAATCCGACCGCGAAGCACGTCGACGGACGCTGCTGAGAAGTACCCGGCCTGTAGCTGGTAGTTGACGCCGATTCCTCCTCCGCCTTCAAGCGTCATTCGGTAGTAGTTGATATTTCCCGAGTCCGGATCGACGACTTCGAAGTACTGTGTCTGGCGGTGGGCGACGCAGCCCGCGACAAAGAAGCAGGCGGCGATTGAAGCTCCTGCGCGGCGGATCGTGTGAACGGCCATGACAATCTCCATTCAGCCCCTGTATTGAGGCGCCGGCAGCCCGGCGTAAGAAGAAGCTTGATCAGCGCTCCGGGGAGCGACGCCGGATTGCGGCGTTTGGTGTGAATTCCGGGGTGGCCCACGATCGAAGGGGGTGATTATCGGGTGCGGCCGTCGCATGTGCGGCGCGGAGCGGGCTCGGCAAAGGCTGAAAGGCTGCTAGAATAGAATGCTTTATACCGGTCCTCGCCGACCCCGGGGTGCAGATTTGAGCATGGGAAAACAGAAATCGCTTTGGACGACGATGGTTCTTGGAGCATTCGCGCTGTGTTCGGGAATGGCTGCGTTGCAGGGGCAGTGCGGTTCGAACGGGCCGCCCTCGAACAACAACAACAGCACCTGCGGCACGCTGGGCAACCCGGCCATTCGCCTGACCATTACCGACGAAGACGGCGCGACGGTCGACCGAGCGCGGATTACCGTTCGGCGAAACCTCGGAACGGCCGACACGGGCGGCTGCTCCGCGGACTTTCCGTGTCAGAATTTTCCGATCGGGATCAACCTGTTCGGGCGCTTTGACATCACGGTTGCGCCGCCGGGCTATCAGCAGGCATCCCGGACAGTCAATGTCGGGTCCGCCGATGGATGTAACCCGACCACGCAGACGGTGATCATCGTGGTCACGCCGGATGCCACAGTTTCGGCACTCGCCGGCGCGTGGCGGACGACCAATGTGTTCGGCACGCAGGACATCCGGTTCAGCGACGAAGGCAAGATCATCGGCGCGATTCAGTACGCTCGCCAGGCGGGCGGTGACGGCAATTTCTACATCAGCTACAACAATCGGCCGATTCGCGGCGTGTTCGGGCAGGACATTTTTCTTACCAATGCCGACGAGCCGGTTCGAACCGGTGATCAATTCACCTGGAGCACGACGACGCTGGGCATGCCGATCGGCTTTGAGAGTGCGACGATGTCGGACGATTTCCTGACGATGCAGGGAACGCTCGCCTCGCAGACCGTCGTCTATCAGCGGCTGAGCGAGATTCCGGCGGCGCTGCAGACACCTTGATCGCCCGGGTGGCGGCCGCGACACGATCCGGATTTCCGGTTTCCCTGCTCGTCGGTCTGCGCGATACTTTCTTTCATGGGCGATGATTCCCCCTGTTCGACTCTATCTCGGCCTGCGCCGGCAGGGCGCGCCTTCGTCTTTCGCGCGGCGGCGGTTCTGCTTGTTGTGCTCGCGGGCGCGGGGCTCTGGCATATTTCAAATCTGATCGTGGCGATGCTCACATCGAATGTCGGGCCGATTGATCCGGATTCGGCGCTGCGAAGCCCGCGTCGACCAGACGGGCCGCGCGTTCCTCCGATTTATGTTGAAACGTCGCGCGGGATTCGGCTGCGCCGGCTGATGGATGCGGAGATTGTCGATCCGATCTCGAATCGCCGCGTGCGATTCCAAACAAACGCCCTGGGCATGCGAGGCGGCGACGTGCTGCCGAAGCAGCCCGGCGTCACGCGCATACTTGTGCTCGGAGATTCAATCACGCTTGGAGCCTACGTGGAGGAGTCGGAAACGTACCCGGCGCTGGTTCAGGAATCCCTGCGCCGTGACGGCTCTCACTGCGAGGTGCTGAACGGCGGGCTGGCCGGTGCGGCGCTGGCGACGGAGCTTGAATTGCTGTTGGAGACCGGCCTGCTGGTTCAGCCTGATGTGGTGCTGGTCGGATTATTTCTCAATGATGCCTCGGCCTCGGCATTCTTCGCTCCGCCCGAGGGGGTGCTGGCCGACAGTCCGATCGTGCAACGGCTGACCGCTCGGCGACTGGCGTATGATCTGGCGGAGCAAGGGCAGGCGCGGTGGGAACGTCTTTCGGGGCGGCCGTTTCCGGAGAAGCCGCTCGACGCCGAAGCATGGCGCACTGATCGAGCCACGTTTGAGTTCGAGGTCGCATCGGCCATGTCGGACTGGGGCGTAGCCTGGTTCGACTGGGCATGGGATCGGATGGGGGCGGAGCTGGAAGCGATGAAAGAGCTCTCAGCTCAGCACGGCTTCCAACTGCTTGTCGCTTTGTTTCCCGTGAAATACCAGGTCGAAGCGGAGTTTGTTGAAGATACGCCCCAACGCCATTTTGCGGCGACGCTTGGTCGGCTATCGATACCGGCTTGCGATCTGCTGCCAGCGCTCCGCGAGGCGTACCGCGAGAATCGTGCCCGGGGCTTGATCTACGATCATTGTCATCTGACGCCGGCGGGCTACGAAGTGGTGGCTCCGGTGCTGGCGCGATTTGTGCTGGATCGAATAAGTAGCTGACGCACGATTGCGGTCAATCGCTACTTCAGCTCGACGGACCAGTAGGCGTTGTCGAGGAAGGCCTTCCAGCTTGCGTAGCGGTCGTCCATGAGCTTGATGCTGATGCAGGGGTTCCGCCTGGGCTTCTTCGGCGGACGAATCAGCTTCATGTTGGCCTGATCGGGTGTGCGGCCGCCCTTCTTTATGTTGCATTTGAGACAGGCGCAGACGATGTTCTCCCACGTCGACGGGCCATTCTGGCTGCGGGGAACAACGTGGTCCAGCGACAATTCGGTTGTGGAGAATCGGATTCCGCAATATTGGCAGCGGTTGCTGTCGCGTGCGTAGAGGTTTCGCCGGTTGAACTTGACTTCCTGCTTGGGCAGCCGATCGAAAATGGCGAGCCTGATGATGCGCGGAACCGCAATATCGAAGCGGACAGTCCGGATCCAGTCGTGCGCGTGGGGTTCAAACTGCCTGGCCAGTTCGGACAGCTCGCGCCAGTCCTCGAAGTCGTAGGAGACGTACCGGTCCTGCTCGACGTGGACCACTTCGGCCAACTCGCGGCAGAGCAGGCTGAACGCGCGCTTGACGTTGATGATTCGAATCGCCAGGTAATGGCGATTGAGCACCAGAACGTTCAGACCCAAAGCCGATGCCGGAGCAGGCACAAAAACCTCCGATCGCGCTCGCGACTCCTTGGCTTTTCAGAGGGAGTCCCACCGGGGCGTTCCGGGCCGAACTTCGGACCCGTTTGTCGATCTGCACCGCCGCGCTTTCGGGTACAAATCGGATTTGCCCCTCTCAATTGATTGTATGTTCGGTGCACTCATATCGCAAGGCAGCGTCCGGCGCGCGGGTTGTTTCCGTGTCGAGCGAATGCTGGATTTCAGTCATATGCGGACGTGTTATTCCGAAATGAGTGATGCGTTGAGTTTGCATGAATATCCGATCCACCGTGTCAGACGGGAGCGGCGAAGTCGCGTCACCGGGCACGTCGTTCGGTCAGGTTGAAGGTATACCAGGCGATGGGTTCCGGACCGGAGTAGAGCTTTGCCTCGAACTGGCCCGGTCCGGCCTTTGCGAGCAGCGGAGCGATATCAAATGGAAAGCCCTGTCCCGCGTTCTGCTTGTTCCATTCGAATGAATGTTCCGCGAGCACTTCTCGTGCGTCCTTTTTCACGATCCGGATGGTGAAGCTGTTGCGATCGGCTTCGGGCGGGAGCGAGACCACCACTGTCATTGCGTTGGCATCGGCCGCGAAGGTGTCCTGCCAGTCCCATTGATTGTCGTACAATCCGGAAGCGGTGCGAAGGACCTTGCCTTTCAATTTGATCTGCGTCCTCGTGACAGCGATGCCGCGGACGATTTTTGCGATCTGATCCTCTTCGGCCATTCGCAAAACATCGGTTGCCTGATACTTCGGCGGGCTGCCTTCGGAGTAGATCGCGGACGGGTCGGTCACCGCGCCGATCTGGCGGCCGGTGTGGGTGTCGATGATGACGACGCGGCACTCGACGAACGCGTCGTGGCGCGTCCATTGATAGGGGACATTTACAAAGCCTGTGATGATGACATTGCCATAGGCGTCATAGCCGAACTGCGGCTGCTGCTGATAACGAACTTCCTGCTGGGAGACGGCTTCGAATCGGTCGCAGACGCCACAGATGAGAGCCTGTACGGACTTGAGGCGGCCGATCTCCATGGCCTGTTCGCCCTCGATGATGCCTGCATCCGCCATGTCTTTCTCGGCGAGGATGTCGGTGAGGTTCTGGCGCGTATAGACCTCGTAGGTGCCGTTGTTGGTAAGTATGGCGGAGATCCGGCCGCTGATTCGGTCGCCCGCCGCGAAATCCGGGCTGCGATTCGCGAAAGGCAACACGGCAACGTGCTTGAGATCGGGGGTGTAGAAGTCGGGATAGTGATAGACCCAGATTTTTCCTTTGTCGCCGCCGGAACAACCGAGAAGGTTGGCAGTGAGGCCCAGTGACACGAGGGCGAGAAAAGGAGCGTGTCGATGCGTGTGCGGGATACGGTTCATACTGTCGGAACTCCTTGTCAATCAGTGCGGGCCTATTCTCGGAGTGAATCGACAGATCGACAATGGGGCTCGAGCGGGCCACTGCCGAATCCCGGCTGCCGGGAGGCGTGGGACCGGTCTGAGATTCGAGACGGCGGGTGCCTTATAATGCGGTGCGAAGACCGGGCGACCGTGCCGGCGCGAAGGCGAGGAGCCGATCGAATGGGAGTTGAACGCATGGAGCGACGATCTCTGGTTGTCATTCTCGCGCTGGTGATCGCCTCGTTCGGTGCGGCCGATTTGGTTCATGCGGCGGCTGCTGATCGCGTCACGTTGAAGAACAATCTGCTGCCGGGGCATTTCACGCAGCATCGCGTCGTTCGCACGGTTCATCGCAAGATCAGGAAGGACCGCAAGACGGAGGAGCTGATCTATCGTCAGTCTCTCGACTGGACGCAGTTGAATGCGAACGAGACCAGTCCGGGTCATGTGCGTGTTGTGCACCAGATCGTGGACGGGCCTGCAAGGGTCGTGAGTCTGTTTGATGGTGCCGCAATGGTGACACCAACTCCCAGGCCGGCGTACTTCGGTCTTTCGCGCGGGGATATCCGGCTGTACAGCCTGGAGCGCAGCGCTTACGAATCGGAGGTGCTTGTCCCCAAGGGCGGCGCGCTTGATACCGCCGTGCTGAGGGTCATGCTTGATTTTGCATACTGGCCGAAGCACGCGCTGACGGCGGGCGGGAAATGGGAGCGCGACGTTCGCGACGCGGATTTCGAGGGCAAGCAGACGATGGAGTTCATCGAGCTGCTCAAGGGTAAGGATGAAACGGCTGCCGTCATGACGATGTACGTGACGGGAAATTTCAAGGGCTCGCTTGAGAGCGAATGCCGGTTCACGAAAGGGCAGGCGATCATCCACTGGGCACGAATGGACCGCACGCTTCTGAAGCTGGAGGCGCGGGCGGAGTACGAGCGGCGCCGTCCCGAGGGCGTCGAAACGTATGTGATGGAACTCGCGGCCGACGCAACGCGCGTGCAGACGTTGACGGCCGATCAGCGCGACGTGTTGATTGATCAGTTGATCGTCTTTGACAAGGCTGAGACATCGCTTCGCAAGGGCGATCGGAAGGAAGCGTTCGCGCTATGCACGGAGTATCGCCAGAAGTGGCCGAAGAGCGTGTGGATGCCGGCTCTGGAAGAATTGGAGCGTCGGATTTCGCCGCGTGAACGGGCGCCGGCCCTGATGAAATCCTCGGAACTGGCGCGAACGCTGGGCGAAGCGCTGATCAAGTATGAAGCTGCACGGTCGAAGCGCGACGTCGACGTGCTTGATCAGACGCGGCGGCTGCTCGCGGCGCTGACGAAGGAATATGGGTCGAAGATTCGGACGCTGGCGAAAAGCGGCGATGACAAGCAGCGTGCGCCGGCAGTCTTTGCGCTGGCATTCAGTGCGGAGGGTGATGATTTTTACATGGTTCAGAAGTACGCGCGGGATGAGTCGGCGGCGGTTCGGGCGATGGCGCTCGCGGGGATGGCGGCGCGTCGTGATCCGGAAACCAGCGTCGAACTACTGCTTTTGGTACTGGACGACCGAAAGGCCAACGTCCGGGCACGGGCGTGCGAAGCGGTGGCGGCCTGCGTGCCGAGGGAGCATTACTCGGTTGAGAAAATCTCGGAACGTCTTGGCGTGCTGATGCTGGAGGACGACTCCCGCGCGGTTCGACTGGAGGCGGTTCGGGCGTTGTCGGCGATCGGCGGTGCGGTGGATGTCGAACGCCTGGAGCGGGTTTTGTCTCGGGAAACGGATAGCGAAATTCGGAAGGAAGCGGAGGTCGCCGTCAAGCGACTGAGAAAACGCAAAGGATGAGGAATTGGAACGGGATAATCGAGGGCGTCCGGCAGGTTTTGCCCTTCCGGTTTGTCGCGGCTTCCGTTTGGCTGGGATTTCACTTAGAGTTTTCTCGATGAGACGGTTCCGGCCGATGTGTCGCGATGAAAGGGCCGGCCGGGAAGTCGCACCGCCGAACGCATGACGACGCTGCATCTCTATTTCGCACGCGAGCTATTGAGAACCTTTCTCATGACCGCGGCCTCGCTGACGCTCCTGATCGTCATGGGCGGAGGCGTGGCGAATATATTTCGCTCGGAAGGTATCGGCGCCGAGCAGATGTTCAGCATCTTTCTCTATCTGACGCCGGTTGCCATTACGCTGATTCTGCCGGTCGCCGCATTGTTCAGTGCGACGATCACCTACGGCCGGGCCGCGACGGATAACGAAGTGCTCGCGTGCCAGGCGGCGGGCATCAACATCCATCGCCTGCTGCTTGCTCCAATGCTGCTGGGCTTTGTCATTACGCTGGTCACCTACTTTTCGTGGAACAACATTATTCCGATGTTGACGGCCCGCATTTCGGAGGTGACCCGGCGCGACTTGCCGGCGATTGTTCTCGGGCAATTTCAGAAGAACAAGCCGCTAACCTACGGGGACCGGTATCGAATTACGGCGGGCCGCTGTGAGAGAGTTTCGTCTGAGCAACTGCCCGAGGAATTTCGGCGGAACCATACGTTTCTTCGGCTGATCGGCGTGGCATTCACCGAGCTGGAGGCATTGAACTACACACGATTCGGCACAGCTGACGAGGCGATCATCGATTTTGATGCGACGAATCGTTCTCCGCAGGTGACGATACTGATGGAAGGAGTGCGGGTGTTCGACACGACTCGCACGCAGTCCTATACGCTCAAGAGCCAGCGCATCGGGCCGATGGAAATTCCGCTGGCGATGGGGCGGAAAATCAAGTTTGAGAATCTGGCGACGCTGAAATCGTGGCTGGCGGATCCGGGGGAAATTCCTGAAATCAAGGATCTTACGCACGGTCTTCGCCGCGAGATGATGGTGTATTTTCTGAATCAGGTTGCGGAGGAATCGATCGGCAAGGAGGGTTCGGTTCGATTTCTGGATCGAAAGTTTTCGATCGATTTGTCGGCGGAGCGGTATTCCACCGATCGCGAGGACGGGCGATTACGCCTGAATGGCGTGACGGCTCGAGTGACTTATGCGGACCCGTCCAAGCCGGCGGACGTCTATCGTGCGAACGATGCGTCGATCGAGCTCCGATCAAGTATCACGACGGGTCAGCAGACGATCGGCATTGAACTGGTCGGGGATGTCGTTCTGACGCGCGAACCGGCCGGGCCGGGCGAGACGGTGGTGCGGAAGCCGAAAGAGACGCTTCCTCGTGTGAACTTCGCCGGGCAGCCGGAGATGAATCGGCGGTACGAGAACTTCGACTTCAGGTCGTTGTACGACAAGCAAGCTCCGATTCCGCTGTTCGCGAAGCAGGAGCGAATGCGCAAGAGCGTGGTGGCGCGGGTTCAGCGGTTTGTGTCGGAACTGCGTGGTGAGATTGAGTTTCGCTGGTCTTATGCGGCGGATGCGGTTGCGATCATACTGATCGGCGCGATGCTCGGCATCATCGTTCGTGGGGGGCAGGTGCTGACGGCCTTCGGGATCAGTTGTGTTCCGATGGTGGTGGTGATTGTCGCGAGCATTGTCGGGCGGAACCTTTCGGACAAGCCGGATTTCATTACAGCGAGTATTACGACGATGTGGGGTGCGACGGCATTTATGTACGCGTCGGTCGTTTTCATTGGATTGAAGTTTCTAAAACGATGACATCCGTTCCATGATCAAGACGCTGGATCGATACATTCTGCGGGCCTTTCTGACCAACTATCTCATCGCGATGGGAGTGCTGATCGGACTGTATATCATTCTCGATCTGTTTGTGAATCTGGATGAGTTCACGAAGATTCAGTCCGATTCGATGTTTCAGAAGATCGCCAAGGTGCTCGACTTCTACGGGCACAATCTATTTCTGTATTTCGCGCAGCTTGCGGGCGTGATCACGCTGGCGGCCGGCTGTTTCACGCTGGGCCGATTTCATCGGACGAATGAGCTGACGGCGATTCTTGCGTCGGGTACTTCGCTTTACCGTGTCGCGGCGCCCATTCTGGTCGCGGGACTGAGCCTGAATGTGCTGTGGTTTGTCGATCAGGAGTTCGTCATTCCATCGATCGCGGAGAAGCTGGCGCGCAAGCATGGTGACACGGAGGGGAAGGCATCATTCGCGATCTGGTTCGTGCCCGACGCGCAGTACGGTAATGCGCTGATATCGGCGATGGCGTTCAATCCGCGGGCGCGCGAGATGCGAAACGTGGTGATTTTGAAGAGAGACGCGGATAATCGCATGATCGGTGCGATACGCGCCGATCAGGCCCAGTGGGACGAGGAGCGGCAGGTCTGGCATCTGCGGAACGGCACCGAACTGGCGCTGGGAGACGCCTCCGATACAGGCGTTGACGAGAGCCTTCTGGGACGGACTCCGGTGACGGAGTATGTGTCCCGGGTGACGCCTCGGGAGCTGGCAATCCAGCAATCGGCCCAGTGGACCAACTTCCTCAGCCTGGCGAATCTGGATCGGTTGCAGAAGTACTATGCATCTTCGGGCAACAGCGAGTTCATCCGGGTGAAGCACACGCGACTGACGACGATCCTGATGAACATGGGCCTGCTCTGTCTTGGCATTCCGTTTTTTCTGAATCGGGAGCGGCCTTCGATTTATGTGCTGAGCGGAAAGTGCATGCTGGCGTGTTCGCTGTGCTACGTGATGACTTTCATGTGCAACAGCATCGACGGCAGCGCCTTTGGTGTGTCGCCGGCACTCCTGCCGTGGATTCCGGTGGTGATTTTCGGCCCAATCGTGATGCTGCTGCTGGATGGAATCAAAACCTAGATGGCTGATTCCGGTTTGCGGCCGATGTGAGGGGGATTCGGCAAAGGGGGGGGGATATCTCGTTTGTGCCCGGTCGGCGAAACGACCTGAGTGCGCGGAAATTCCTGCCCCCATCTGCAAAATTTTATCGGCGGAAGCCGGGTTCATCCCGTGTTCAAACGGGAAAATCGAACTTGTATTGTTCACGGCATCGAGTGTCATGCTGCGATGGCCGTGGCTATAATTCGCTCTGTCGAATGCTGACGAATTGGACTTGAGAGAAGCCTTCCTTGGACCTCTTCCTTGCCCGCAGCGTGCCGTTGATGGCGCGCCGCAATTATGTCATCGAGATGAAGCACCTCCTCTGGTGGGGCGTCTTCATCGGCATGTACGAGGGAGCGGGTTCGTCGATCGTCGTCGCAAAGACGTTTCATGCCGGTCCGTGGCTCATCACGATCGTGATGGCGATTCCGACAGTTGCGAATCTCGCGGGCTTGTTCTGGGGGAGCATTGCGGCATCTCGACCGAAGCTGCCGTTGTTCCTTACTTTCGGGCTGGGCACGGTGCTGCTGATTGCATCGATCGGCCTGACGCCCTATTCCGAATGGGGCGGATGGATCTTCGCCGGGCAAGTTGCATTGGCGCGAACACTTCTGGCGGGGTGCGTGACGGTTCGCTCGGGATTCTGGAAGCATAATTATCCCGTCAGCATGCGCGGGCGGATCGCCGCTCGTTTGCAAATCGTTCGATATTCACTGGGTATCGGCGTGGTGACGCTGGTCGCGTCGCTGTTCGATTTCAATCCAAGACTCTATCACTATGTGTATCCGGCCGTCGCGCTGATCGGTCTGTTCGGCCTGTTCCAGCTGCGGTCGTTGAAGGTTCGAGGCGAGCGGGCATCGTTGGCGCGGGTGCGCGCTTCGGCGGAGGGCCGCGTTGGTCATCGCGGTGTTTTGCGGCCGGCCCGGGAGGTGTACGAGGTTCTGAGGGACGATCGGGCATTTCGGCGTTACTGTATCGGCATGATGTTTCTGGGCATGGGAAACATCATGATTTTTCCGGTCATGGCGATCATTGTGACGCGCGAGCTGCCGCTGAACTACAAGTTCAGTTCGATCCTGCTTGAGACGCTTCCGCAGTTCATGATGATGATATCGATGATGTCGTGGGCGGGATTGTTCGACCGTCACGGCGTGGTGCGGTTTCGTGTGCTCAATGCGCTGACGTGGATGCTGGCGTCGGTTTTTGGAGGCCTGGCTTCGGTGGTCATGCTTGCGCCGGGCGCGATGGACACGGTCATGCTGTTCGCGACGGCGCTGACGCTGGTGGCGTTGTCGCGGTTTTTCGAGGGGGTCGGCCGCGGAGGCGGGGCGATCGGCTGGAATCTGGGGCACCTTCACTTTGCTGAGCCGGAGAAGGCCGAGATCTACATGGGCGCTCACGTGTTTCTGACGGGCATTCGTGGATTGAGCGCACCATTCATCGGGACATTTCTGTATTCGCGATACGGGCCGCTGGTGTTTCTTATTTCGTCCGCGCTCGGCTTGATGGGACTGTTGACGTTCCGCTCGCTGGCGAAATCGCAGCAGTCCGGTCATGACCTGACGAAGCTGGAAACGACGGAACTTGCGGCGGAGGCCGTGTCCGCTCCGATGGCGGCAGGGCTTGCGACGGAAGATCTGGTGAATCAGCGGGAGCAGGGCGTTGGTTCCGCGCCGTAGGCTCAGGCGTCTAGATGCGCCAGAATTTCGGCGGTTCCAGGAAGGATTCCGTCTTTGTCCCGTATTTGAACCGGCGTGAGCCAATCGAATTGCGCGACTTCCCGTGGGTTGGGCCGAATGCTGTCCGAGAGCAACTGCGCCGACCAGCAGTAGAGAATCAGCCGGCCTTCGTGCTTGGTCTGGGTCATGAGCAAGCGGCCGGGGAGGATTTCAGCGTCGAGTTCTTCGCGCATTTCGCGGATGAGTGCGTCGGCCTGGGATTCACCAGGCTCGATTTCCCCGCCAGGAAAGCACCAAGCCAGCGGCACTCTCACGAATTCCGATCGTTGAATGAGGAGCAGGCGGTCTTCGCGTCGAATGACGCCGATGACCCCGAGCATGGGATTGCAGGCAGATGTAGCGATTGGGCTGTCCCTGAATGCGAGATGGCCGATGATGGTCGCAGTTTGTTTGTCGCGGCAGAGCCGCCTATCCAGTGAAGTCGCGTGCGAACGACTGACTTGGGGCTCGGTCGTCAGGCCACCGCAGCGCGACGCTCAGGCGCTTTTTTTTCGGCGCCCTCGAACCAGCGAATGGTCGCGGGAATTCCCTCTTCGTAGGTGACGGAGGGCTTCCATCCCAGTTCGCGCCGGGCTTTGTCGGCTGAGAAGTAGGTGTCGCGTCCCATGAGCCAGACGGCGTATCGAGTGATCATCGGCGGCTTCTTCCACTTGAGGGCGTGGCCGAGACATTCGAGGACGAAGGCTGCGTTGTACGCAATTCGATAGGGGACGGCCTTCGTCACGCGCGGCGCTGCCAGGGCGTCCGCCAGCATGTCGAAGTACTGTCGCTGGGTCAGTTCGCCATCGTTGCTGCAGTTGTAGGCCTCGCCGACGGCGTTGGGATTGTCCGCCGCGAGAATACATCCTTCGGCGACGTTGCCGGCATAGACCACGTTGAGCCGGTTGTCCCCGGTGCCGAGCAGCTTGGCCTTGCCTCGGCGGATCATGCGCGACAAGCGGGCGATGGTGGCGCGATCTCGCGGGCCGTAAAGCCAACTCGGGCGGATGACGGAGTATTTCACTTTGCTGCCAGCGTTGTGCCGGCGCCATAGCTCCTGCTCCGCCGCGACCTTCGCGCGGGTGTAGTAGGACCACTTGTGGACGTTTACGCCGAGCGGCTCCTTCTCGTCGATGACGAGTCCCTTCTCGTTGCGGTGGCCGTAGACGCTGATTGAGCTGACGTGAATGAATCGGGGGACGCCGGCCTTTTCGGCCGCGTCGAAGAGGTTATTGGTGCCGTCGATGGTGATTCGTTGGAAGTCTTCCCATGGCCCCCAGTCGCCGACACGTGCGGCGGCATGGTAGATGCACTGGGCTCCGTCGCAGGCTCTTTCGATGGAGGCCTTGTTGGTCAGGTCTCCTTCGACGAGTTCGACACCCTGGGTTTTCAGCCAGGTCAGGTCCGCGCCGAATCGGACAAGGCATCGCACAGGGCGACCGCGCTTGCGAAGCTGTTCGACGATGTGGCTGCCCAAGAGTCCCGTCGCGCCGGTGACTAGATTCATCAGACCTAAACCTCCTGCTAACCAACTGGCGAATAGTCCAATGTAGAAGCGGTCCTGCCGATCGTCAAACGCACCGGTGCCAGCGTGGCGGTTTAACGCGGGGCCTCCTCGGTTTGCGTCCGAAAAAAAATCGCTATTTGAAGCGAAACTCGACGGTCCGAGGGGTGAGGGGTTCGCGGCCTGCCATGAGCAGGGCGACATAGCTTTCGGTGATGGACTGCTGATCGGAGAGGCCGAGTCGCGCCAATGTCGATTCGACAGCGGGTTCGGACGGGCCTTCGACCTCTACGAACAAGCCGAATTGGGGAATCTCATCCAATTCGATGGTGCAGGGGTCCAGGCGCCAGCTTTCACGCCGCTTCTCGAAGACGATTTTGTCGGTGTAGCCGAGGGCGGCCAGTATGGCTGCGAGGGCGTTTGCATCGTCAATACTGGTTTCGTGCTCTTCTCGCTGTTTGAACTTTCCGGGGATTTTGACACCTTTGAAGGTGATCGAATCGCGCGGACCGACACCGTCGAGAATGCTGATCTGCCGGATTCGCAATCCGCAGCCGGTGCGGAGGAGGTGGGCGTCGGGTCGGTCGAGAATACGGTTGGTCTCAAGCACTTTTCCGATGTAGCTGGCGCCGGCGTCGCGAAGTCGATCTCGGACGGGCTGATGTGAATCGACTTTGATTTTGGATTCGAGTTCAGTGGGCATGGTCCGCTTAGTCCTCGAAGTCGTATTCGAACGGTTTTGGCGCCATGTCGAGCGGCCGCGGGCGGGCTGTGCTGACGAGGATTCCCAGCATGAGATAGTTTGCGATGAGTCCGCTTCCGCCCATGCTGGCGAAGGGTAGCCCCATGCCGGTGACGGGCATGAGTCCGACAGTCATCCCGGTGTTGATGATGGTCTGGGCGCAGATCATGGCGCAGACGCCGACGGCAGTGAGGCGACCGAGCGGATCGTTGGTGGCAGATGCAATGGTGAGTCCTGCCGCGACGATGACGAGGTAGAGCGCGAGAATGATCATTCCGCCGAAGAATCCCCATTGATGTCCGAGCACAGCGAAGATGAAGTCGTTGTGTTCTTCGGGCAGGAGGTCGTGACGGAAGAACGCACCCTCCTGAAAGCCCTGTCCGAAAGCGCCGCCGCTTCCGAGTGCGATCTTTGACTGGTTGAGCTGATAGCCCTGATTGAGCCGCCAGGATTTGTCGTCGTCGTTTTGATGGAAGAGGGCGGTGATTCGATCGCGCTGGTAGGGGTTCATGAGGGGCGAGAAGTAAAAGGCCGGCGCGGCGATAGCCGCCAGGAGAATAATGATTATGAGGTGGCGTTTTCTGGCGCCCGCGACGAACAGCATGACGAACAAAGTGGGCAGGAGCAGCAGGCAGGTACCTAGGTCCGGCTCTTTGAGAATGAGCGCCATCGGAACGAGGGTGAGGATGAAGGGCATCAGCAGCCCGCCAAACGTGCGGTAATTTGTACGGTATCGCAGGTAGTATGAGAGGGCGACGATGTAGACGAACTTGGCGTATTCGGAGACCTGGATGTTGATGGGACCGATGAGAATCCAACGGTAGGTGTTGCGTTTCGGCACGATGAACGGAGCGAGATTGACCTTTCTGGCGATGAGCAGCAGGGTCAGGAGTATGAGCGTCACACCGAACATGAAGTAGGCCCATCTTCCGACTTCGCGGTAGCCGATCATCTGAACGAACGTGAACGCGGCGAGCCCGATGCCGAGGAACATGAGCTGTCGAAGAGTCTGGGCCGGCAATTCGCCGGTGCCGGCTTCGCTGGCGTACATTCCGAGCAGACCGACTCCGGTGAGCGCGACAGCGGCGAGCGTCACGATCCATCCGAGAGGCGGCATGATTCGTGGTGTCGATTCAATCATGGTCGGATGTCCGTACTTGCGAGCGTGCGTCCCGGCCGGAGATAGCCAAAGTCGATCAGCAGCCTGAAGATTTCCTTGCCGATGGGACCGGCGGCCTGGCCGCCGCCGCCGCCGTGTTCGAGGATGACGGCCAGGGCAATTTCCGGCTTGTCATATGGCGCGAAGCCGGCAAACCATGCGTGAGTTTGCGGTTCGTCCTTTCCTTCGCGATTCGGAGGCCATCGCTTGAGCACTTCGCGTTTCACGCAAGGAGTTTTTCGGCTGAGATCGAGCATTTCGCGGGCTTTTTCGATGGTCGGCGCGACGGCGGACTGAATTCTGCCGTCGACGTTGAAGGAGTATCTGGTTTCGATCGCGCGTGCGACGCATTGGGCGCTACCTGTTTTTCCGCAAATTTCCAGTTCGTCCAGCCGGGCATGTTTGTACGCCGTGCCGCCGGGGTCGTTGACGCAGCGGAACAGGCCGTTGCGCACCGTGCGCCATGCCTGTGGCGTGAGGCCGTCGATCGGGGTGGGAGGGCGATAGGTTCCGTCGTTGGCGACGAGCGTTGGATCTCGGTATTGTCCGCTGGCGAGGGTTGCGTACATGTTTGCGGCTTGTAGGGGTGTGAGTTGCAATTCGCCTTGTCCGATGGCGTAGTTACGGCCGTCTGCCGGTCGGAAGTCGCGTTTCTGGCGTGATCGAAGGTAATCAAGTGTTGGGATGATGCCGCTTCTTTCCTCGAGCAGTCCGGTGATGGATCTGCGGGAATTGGCGGCCTGGTTGGTGTCGAGGTCTGCGGGGCCGAGAATGAAATCGCGGTAGAACTGGGAGACGCGAGCGGCTCCGAGCCGATCTCCGAGCGTGTAGAAGAAGATGTTGCAACTGTGCTGGATTGCTTCTTCGGCGTTGAGGTTGCCGTGTCCGGGGAGATGCTTCCAGTGCGTCCAGCAGTGCCAATTGCTGGATCCGGGGACGTAACTTCCGTCGCAATGGACTGTCTGCCGCGGGTCGATGACTTTGTTTTTGAATGCGCCGAGGAGCAGGACCGGTTTGATGATCGAGCCGGGCTGGTATTCTTCAGCGACGGCCCGGAACAGGAGCGGGCGATACCGGGCGTCGTCGCGAAGCTGGTCGTAGTGCTTGCGGACTCCCTCCGCTGAGAACGTGGGTGCGCTGGCAAGTGCGAGAATCTCCCGCGTGTTGACATCGATGACGACGCAGGCCGCACCGGTGACGTACGGATCGGCGGAGATGGCCTCATCGAGAATCTGGTGAATCCGGCTTTGCAGCTTCAGGTCGACGGTGAGCTGTATGTCGAGGCCGTCTTTGGGCGGCTGTGAGGACTTGATTCGGCCGTCGAGGTATTTTTCTTCGTAGCCGCGTTTTCCGCGGAGCATGTCCTCGCAGAGGTACTCGATTCCCGACGCACCGGCTTCATCGCCGGGGCGATAGCATCCGAGCCAGTCGTCGGTGAGCGGGTCTCGCGCCATTCGGTCCGCGCTGACCTGACCGAGCGTGCCGAGGGCGTGAGAAAGGGGCTGGGCATCGAGATTCCAGATACGCCGGACGGAGGGTTCGATTCGAACAAAGGGCATGCCAGCCAGTTCCACTTCGAGCTGGGTTCGCACTTCGGGCGGGATGTCTCGGAGAATTGAATGATACTGGGATTCTTCACGGAGGCGCGTTTTGTGCAGCGGATCGTCGGAGCCCTGGGCCCGGCGTGCGTTCCAGATGTGCCGCCGCAGCGATTCAATGCGGTCGCAGATGGCATCGCGGCGTTTCTTCATGCGGCGCAGCGGCGTGCCTGAGGCTTTTTCGAGCGTGACCCACATTCTGCCGATCCGTTCGCGGATTTCTTCCTCGGCTTCGGCGAGGGTGGCTCGTTTCCATGCCGCGTCGTTGCGGCGAAGGTTCGAAGCGGCCTGCTGGAGATAGGACTCGTTGAGGCTCAGGACGCCATAGTGGACGGCGACGTCATTGGCCGGCGCGTCGGAGACGAGTGGACGTCCGAAACGATCGAGAATTCGCCCGCGGAGCGGCGGTAGAAACTTTTTGGGCGAGACCAGGGCGTCGTCGGCCTGCTGCTGGTAGGCGTCTCCCTGGACGATCTGCAGATTGAAAAGGCGCACGACAAGCACGATTGCGTAGACGCATGGGATGAGCAGCACGATTCTGAGTCGGCGTTCGAACATGTGGCGTTCGGGCGAAGATGCGGAGCTTCGGCGAGACAGTCGCACCGAGCCTCGTGATTATTGTCAAAAGCGAAGGATTCTAAAAGTGCAATTCGTTACGGCGATTGCGGAGTTGTGATTTCCTGGTGCAACGGGATTCTGGATTGTGCCGCGCCACGGCAAGAGTGATTACGTCTGGCCAAGGTGTTGGTTCGTCCCGGGCACGGTTGATTCGGTGGTGGTTCGTGGGCTTTTGTTGGGCGGCCATCGCGGCGCGACGAGCCGTTGATGAACGAGCAAATCGCGTGGGAGCCGGGAATCGGCCGCAGGGGCCAGAATTGCGATTACGACCCGATAACGCCCTGAGCCGGCGGGCTTTGATTACGATGCAGTTGCGGCTATGATTGGCAGGGGGAAAGACTTCATCCCACGGTCTGGACTGTCGGCGCGAAGCTCAGCGTGAGCAGTCCGGGTATTACCGCGCATCGGTACGCTGGTCGCATGTAATCGCAGCGCCGAAGTAGGCGGGTGTCGCGACATCGGATTTGATGTCGGTTATCCGTCGGGGCTTTGCGAACGCTGCACCGCACCCGCCGCTTGTTGTACGGCACGGACAACCCACATGGCTCGCAAACGACAAACGCTCGGAATCATTCTGCAGGAACAGAACCTGGTCTCTCGCGAGGACGCGGATCGTGCGGCCGAGTTCGGGCTGAACAGCGGGAAGCGCATTGGCGAGGCGTTGGTGGAACTGCAGTTGGTTTCGGAAGAGGACGTCACGAGGGCACTGGCACTTCAGCACGGCATGGAGTATGTGGAAATTACGCGCTCGTCGGTCAGTCCCGAAGCGCTGAGCCTGATTCCCGAGAAAATTATCAAGGCGAACGACATACTCCCGATGAGCAGCGTCAACGGTCGATTGCGGGTGGCGATTCCCGATCCGCTCGATCTGGATACGATTGACATGCTCCGGTTTCGATTGGGTGTGACGGACATCGAACCGGTTCTGGCTCCGCGATCGCGGATTCGCAACTACATTGAGAAGAATTTGAAAGGTCCCGAGGCTTCGCTTGACGAACTTTCGCGAAGTCTTGACGCATCGGTCGACGCCTCGCTGGACCAGGATGCGAAGGATGCGAAGAAGGACACCGGCGACGAGACCGACGCGCCGATCATCAAGCTCATCAATATGATGATCGCGGAGGCGGTTCGAACGCGTGCGAGCGATATTCATGTGGAGCCGTTCAACGACCGGGTTCGCGTCCGGTACCGCATTGACGGTGTGTGCATCGAGCGCGAGAGCGTACCGAAGCGCCTTCAGAATGCGGTTCTGACCCGCATGAAGATCATCGCCGGCGTGGATATCGCTGAGAAGCGCGTGCCGCAGGACGGCCGCATCAAGATGCGGATCAGCGGAAAGGACATCGACTTTCGCGTGGCGGTTTGTCCGGGGGTGCACGGCGAATCAGTGGTTCTTCGTATTCTGCGGCCGGATTCGGCATCGGTCGGCATTCAGCAGCTTGGCTTCGAGCCGGAGGACTATGAGCGGTTCGTGAAGATCATTCAGCGTCCGAACGGCATCTTTCTGGTCACGGGACCGACGGGTAGCGGCAAGACGACGACGCTCTACGCCGCGCTTCAGGAGTTGAACCGTCCCGACAAGAAGATCATCACGGCTGAGGATCCCGTGGAGTACGTTTTTCCGGGGATGAATCAGTGCCAAGTGAAAGATGACATCGGGATGAGTTTTTCGGTGATCCTGCGGTCGATGCTGCGGCAGGCGCCGAACATCATTCTTGTTGGTGAAATTCGCGACCTTGAAGTGGGTGAAATCGCGATTCAGGCGGCGCTGACCGGACACCTTGTGTTCTCGACGCTTCACACGAACGACGCGCCCAGCGCGCTGACTCGTCTGATTGACATGGGGATCAAGCCCTTTCTCGTGGCGAGCAGCATCCAGGCGATCATGGCCCAGCGTCTGGTTCGGACGCTGTGCCGCGAATGCAAGGCGCCGGATGAGAATCCGGATCGACAGATGATGAAGGTCGTCGGCATGCAACGAGAGTTGCTGGAAGGCAAGACGATTTACAAGGCCGTGGGTTGTCCGCGATGCAACAACACGGGCTATCGCGGCCGGCAGGGTATCTTCGAGCTTCTTCAGATGAACACGGAGCTTCGTGAACTGGCGTTCAATCGTGCGGGTCTGGCTGATTTGCGCCGCGCGGCGCGTGCGACGGGCATGAATTCTCTGTTGCAGGACGGCCAGAAGAAGATTCTTCGCGGCATGACGACCTTGGAAGAGTTGTCACGCCTGGCTCAGGCGGAAATCGCAGTTGATTAATGTCGAGCGCCGGCGTCGCATGATCGGCGGTAGCGAACGGCATCAAACAATCTGCGGGGATTGGAATGATTCCGTAGATGGAATGAGTACTCATGGCATCCCTTCATATTGATCGAATTCTTGAGACCTGCATCAAACGCGGCGCATCGGATATTCACCTGTCCGTGGGTCGCCCGCCGGTGCTTCGCCTTCACGGCCGGCTTCGCCAGCTTGAGACGAAAGTTCTGGAGCCGGAAGACACGGTCGGCCTGATGAAATCGATCACGCCGGACCGCAACCAGCAGGAACTCCAGGAGGAAGGCGGCACGGACTTCGGATTCGCTTTCGGTGACCAGGGTCGATTCCGCGTTTCGGTGTTTCGTCAGAAGGGCAATATCACAATGGTGTTGCGTCTGATTCCGAGCCGGTTTCTATCGTTCGAGGAGATTGGTCTTCCGGCGATCTGCCGCGCGTTGTGTCGGCGTCCTCGCGGATTGTTCCTCGTGACGGGGCCGACCGGCTCTGGCAAGACGACGACGCTGGCGTCGATGCTGAACTACATCAACAATGAACTCGATCGGCACATTGTGACGGTTGAGGACCCGATCGAATACTACCATTCGCACAAGAAGAGCATCATCAATCAGCGCGAGGTCGGCAATGACGTGCCGAGCTTCGCGGAGGCGCTTCGGCGCGTGCTGCGCTCCGACCCGGACGTGATCCTCGTCGGTGAAATGCGGGACCTTGAGACGATTTCGAACGCGATCCTCGCGGCGGAAACGGGCCACCTCGTGTTCTCGACGCTGCACACCACGGGCTGCCAGGGTACTGTCAACCGAATCATCGATGCGTTCCCACATGAGCAACAGGACCAGATCCGCGTGCAGCTTTCGACATCGCTTATTGCCATTCTTTCGCAGGCGCTGATGCCGCGCAAGCCGTCAGGCATGGTCGCTGCGTATGAGTTTCTTGTCGTGACGCCCGCGATTTCCAACCTGATTCGCGAGAACAAGACGTTTCGCATCGACTCGGCGATTCAGACCGGAAAGAAGTACGGCATGCAGCTACTCGACGATCACCTGTGGTCTCTCTACGAACGGAACCTGATCGACGCGGCTGAGATGCTCGATAAAGCCCGGCAGCCCGGCGAAATACAGGAGAAGTTGGAGCGTGCCGGCAAACTGCATGAGGCTGGTGACGCGTTGATCGAAGGTCTCACCTCCACGGTGGATAAGGAAGAAGTTGTCGAAGAGAAGGCAGGTGGCGCGAAGTAAGCCCGCCGAACGAAGTCGATCCTGGTATCGACTTGCCGGCCAAAGGGATTCATTGGGATGTCAGCAATCGCACCAAATCCATCCAGAGGCGGCGGCGGCTATAAAGGCCGTCCGCTCGGCCGCATCCTGATCAAGATGAACAAGGTGAACCGCACGCAGGTTCACGAGGCACTGGCGGTTCAGAAGTCGAAGCGCGGTCCGCTGGGTCAGATTCTGATTGACCTGGGTTACATCAAGGAAGCTGATCTGGAGTTGGCACTGGCCGCTCAGATCGGGATGGAGCCTGTCAGTCTCGATACGATCGACATTTCGCCGGATGTGATCAAGATGGTCGCCAACCAGATGGCGAACACGTATCGGATCGTTCCGACGGGCTTTGACGCCGCGACAAACACGCTGGACGTCGCGATGTCGTCTCCGGACAACTTTCAGGCGACGGACGATCTTCGCAAGCTGCTGGCAATGAACATCCGGCCGCTGATAGCGACGGAGGATGCGATTTCGACGGCGCTGAGTCGCTACTATCCTGAAGACGCCGGCAAGTCGATCAATGAGCTACTGGATGAGATCGGGAAAGACACGGATCTTGCAAAATTCGAGAATCGGGGCGAATCGCTCGATCTTGAGGAAATCAAGGAACTGGCCGACTCGAACCCCGTGAAGCAGTTGCTGACGCTTGTTCTGCTTGCGGCGATTCGCGACCACTCCAGCGACATCCACTTTGAACCATTCGAAGACGAATACAAGCTGCGCTATCGAATCGACGGCGTGCTTTACGAGATGATGCCTCCGCCGCGATTTTTGGCGATGGCCATCGCCAGTCGCATCAAGGTCATGGCGAATCTGGATATCGCCGAGCGGCGACTGCCGCAGGACGGCCGCATCAGCCTGACGGTCGCCGGCAATCCGGTTGACTTGCGCGTCGCGGTGCTTCCGACGATGTTCGGCGAATCCGTGGTGCTTCGTATTCTGGACCGCAGCAATGTCAAGCTGGACATGGATCAACTGGGTCTGCGCGAGGACGACCTGAAGACGTTTCGGTCGGTGATTGATCGACCTCACGGGATCGTGGTGAACACCGGTCCGACCGGCTCGGGCAAAACGACCACGCTGTACGCCGCGTTGAACTCGCTGAACTCGATTGATACGAAGATTCTCACGGTCGAGGACCCGGTTGAATACGACATTGACGGCATTGTGCAGGTTCAGGTCAACAATGAGACGGGGCTGACGTTCGGCCGTGCGCTGCGAAGCTTCCTTCGACAGGACCCGGACATCATTCTTGTCGGTGAAGTTCGCGACCTGGAGACGGCGCAGATTTCGATCCAGGCCGCCCTGACCGGACACCTTGTGTTCACAACACTTCACACGAACGACGCGCCCTCCGCGGTCGCGCGATTGCTGGACCTGGGTGTGGAGCCCTTCCTTATTACGGCGACTTTCGAGGCGATCGTTGCGCAGCGACTGGCGCGACGTATCTGCAAGCAGTGCAAGCAGGAGTACACTCCGACTGAGGAGCAGCTTATGGAACTGCACCTCAAGCCGGTGGATGTGGCGGATCGAAAGTTCTACTTCGGCAAGGGCTGCGACTATTGCAATGGCACCGGTTATCGCGGCCGGGTCGGCATTTACGAGATCATGGTCTTCGACGATCACCTTCGAGACCTGGTCATGCAGGGGGCGTCCACCAACGTGCTCATGGAGGCCGCATGCAAGAACGGCATGCGCACGCTGCGTGAGAGCGGTCTTCTGGCGATATTCGACGGCGTCACGACGATCGAGGAAGTGGTCAAGGAAACCGTTCTGACGGAATGATGTAGGGGAAGAATCTCGGAAGGTGCCACGGCGGAGGCATCTTCGCATCCAGCACTCGCTCGCAGTAATCGTCGATTCGCCGTTGCAATTCGAGTATATCAATTCCCATGAAAGGCAATTGTTGGCCTTGCGCGGCCGCCGCGGCTGCGAGATGTTCCCGGCTGGTTATTCGCAGCCGCGCGACTCCCTCGGCATGACCTTGAAAGAGCTGCAGGTGTATCGCCGCGATCTGGATGATCCCCTGCAGATACCTTCGCCGCGCGCTATCGGCGGGCACGACGCGCCAGAGACCTTCCCATGCTTCGTGTGACTCCCACCAGAATCCGTGGTTGTAGAGATCGCAGCCGAACAGGTACGGTTGTGATTGTGGCCAGCGCTCCGGTGGAACCGGTTCGACGCTCGGTTCGGGTTGCCCTGGCGGGCGATGGCTGTGTCCTTGCGGGTGGGCGATCGGGTGTGGGTGGCGTCCCGGGATGAACCGATATGGCGGGAAGGGCGTATCGGTGAAACGCTTTGCAGCGAAGTGGAGTGTATTGACTTCGACCGGAGGCATTGATGGAGATGATAACGAAAGATGGGCCATGCTGTCGCCCGCGATCAGTCGTGCGTTTGTTCCGAGTCAATTGATGTACTGTTCGATCGGCGCTTCGGGGATATACTCACGTCAAGTTGACCAAGCCAAGGATGGGATCGCCGCCGTGCAGACGAAGTACGCCATCATCTTACCTGACGGAGCAGCCGACGAACCGCTTGAGCAGTTCGGCGGGAAGACTCCGCTGGAAGCCGCCCGCATTCCAAATATCGACTCAATCGTGGAGGAAGGCCGGATCGGAACGGTTCGTACCGTTCCGGAGTCTTTCGCACCAGGCAGCGATGTCGCGACCATGTCGCTTCTGGGATATGACGTTCGTGAGTTTTATTCAGGCCGAGCGCCGATTGAAGCGGTCGCAAGGAAGCTGCCACTTCAGCCGGATGACATCATTTTCCGCTGCAATCTCGTGAATGTGACGAACGGAGACATGAGCGATTTCACGGCTGGTCATATTCGTTCAGCTGAGGCGGCTCAGATCATCGAATCGTTGAATGCGGCGATGGACGATCTGGGAGTGAGGTTTTATCCGGGGGTGTCGTATCGCAATCTGATGGTGATTCGGGACGAGACCGCAATGACGGCACAATGCGCGGCGCCGCATGACATTCCGAATGAGCCAATCGCGGACTACTGGCCGAGCGGCCGGGGCGGGCGGCTGATTCGCGAGATCATGGATCGGGCCCGACCCATCGTGGCGGGACACGATGTGAACAAAGTTCGCGCCGATCTTGGCGAGGTGCCCGCAACGGACATCTGGCTGTGGGGCCAGGGGATGGTACCGATTCTGCCGCGCTTCAAGCAGCGTTTCGGGGTTCGCGGCGCGGTGATCGCGGCCGTGGACCTGATCCGCGGGCTGGGCCGTCTTGTCGGTTGGTCGGTGATCGACGTGCCTGGGGCAACAGGCTATATCGATACGGATTATGTCGCCAAGGGACGCTACGCGGTGGAGGCCCTGGATGCGTACGACCTGGTCGCGGTTCACATCGAGGCTCCGGACGAAGCGGGTCACATGGGTGATGCGGCGGCAAAACTGGAGGCGCTGGAGCGGATCGACGAGCATATCGTCGGCCCAGTTCTGGAGAAGCTGCGGAGTTTCGAAAGGTGGCGCATCCTGATTGCGCCGGATCATCCGACGCCGGTGGCTCATCGAACGCATACGGATGTTCCTCCGCCGTTCTGCATGGCGGGAACGGATGTTCCGGCAGGCATTCTGAAGCGCGCATTTAGCGAACGCGCGGCTTTGGAGAGTGATTTTCATGTGGCACTTGGTCATGAACTCATGGACCACTTCCTGAGGCGGTGAGCGGCCCAATGCTTCGGTGTGAATGGACGATTCGATTGGCGAGCCCGTGGCAAACGCGGCCGTGCGTCCGGCGAATTGCGTCGGTTCGGCTCGGATAGAGAAATGCAGCAAATGATTCAGACCAAGATTGTCGCGACGCTCGGACCGGCCACGGACACCGTGGAGATTCTGAAACAACTGATTGATGCAGGTGTCGATGTGTTCCGGATCAATTTCTCGCACGGCAACCTCGAACAGCATGCGCGAACACTGGCGAACATTCGCACGGCCTGCGAGCAGACGGGCTCGATGGCTGCGGTGCTGGGTGATCTCTGCGGTCCGAAGATTCGTATCGACGCTGTTGAGGCCGATGGGTTCGAGGTTCATCGCGGGGATCAGATCGCGATCGTCAACGGACATGTCGTGGGTAATGCGACGCGGATTTCGACCAATCGTTCTGAACTGGTCAGCGAAGTAAAGGCAGGACATCGCGTATTGATCGACGATGGGTCGGTGCGGCTTCGCGTGGAGTCGGCGGGCGCGGACCTGCTGACGTGTCGAGTGGAAGTGGGTGGAGTCATCCGGACGCGCAAGGGGTTGAACCTGCCGGATAGTGATCTTCAGATGTCCGCGATGACTGACAAGGACAGGCAGGACCTTGCGTGGGCTCTTGAGAATAAGCTGGATTATGTCGCGTTGTCATTTGTGCGAAGCGCTGCCGACCTTCAGGAATTGCACGGGCTCCTGCCGCTGTCGGGCAGCGAAATCCGGGTTGTTGCAAAAATCGAGACGATGGCGGCGATCGGCCATCTGGAGGAGATCATCGAGGCGGCGGATGTCGTGATGGTGGCACGCGGCGATCTCGGGGTGGAGACGGAACTCGCGCAGGTTCCGGTGTTGCAGAAGAAGATCGTGCGGATGTGCCAGAACGCCGGCAAGCCGGTGATCGTCGCGACCCAGATGCTGCAATCGATGGTGGAGAACGCCGTGGCGACCCGGGCGGAGGTGAGCGACGTCGCCAACGCGATCCTTGATGGCGGCGACGCGATCATGCTTAGTGCGGAGACGTCGGTCGGCAAGTACCCGGTCGAGGCGGTGCGAGTGATGTGCGACATTGCTCGCGAGACGGAGCGTTATCTTCGGGATCGGAACGAATCCGCGCGGGTGGACGCCTCTCGCACACTTCGGCGGATCACCACGGCGGTCGCGCATGGCGCGAGTCTTCTGTCCCGCGAACTGGATGCCAAGCTTGTGGCAGTCTGGACGGATACGGGCAACACGGGCCGGCTGTTGAGCAAGACGCGGCTGAACACGCCGGTGATCGGGCTTTCGCCGGATCTGCACGTTTGCCGGCGCATGTCGATGTACTATGGGGTGACGCCGATACGCGCGACGCGACCGGTGAGAATTCTTCAGATGCTGAGTGAACTTGATGAGAAGCTGATCGCGGCCGGTCATGTATCACCGGGGGATCTGATTGTCGTGGTCGCTGGCACGCGTCTGGACAAGGAAGGCGCAACAAATGCGCTTCTGATGCACCTCGTCGGCGATGCTTCGCATGCGCCGGTATTTGCATAGGCGGCAATTCAGGCAGGCCGGGCCCTCCGGCCGCTCCGCTCGCCGCATGGTTCCCACTTCGCCGATAGGTAAAGGAGTCATCATGCGTTGATGCGTTCGCTGACGTGTCGGCGCCCGGGAGTCTCCATGCCGAAAGCACCCGCCGCGACGTTGGTCGCGCAGAACGGTTTGTCGCAAGATTCACGATCCACGTTGATCGACTCGAATCCGGCTTCGGGCCCGATCACGGTCTGCCACCCGGTCTGGCGGCTTGGCCGCGGCGGACTGGAATTGCAACTGATCCATGCGGTGAACGGCCTTCTGGAAGACCGGTTTCGGCATGTGGTGGTGGTGCTTGACTGGAGTGACGAGAATGAGGCACTTGTCCAGCGAATCGACCCATGCGTGACCATTGTGCGCCAGTCTGCGGCGCTCAAGTCGCGCAATTGGTCGCGCGTGCTGGCGGGGATCCTCGCGGAGCAATCCGTGGACGTCGTTCATGTTCGCGGGATGTCGCTGCTGCTGGATTCACTGATGGCGGTCGAGCTGTATGGCGAGGCCCGCATCGCCTGTAGCTTTCACGGATTTCAAACCGGCATTGGGGAATTTCAGGGCGTGCGCCGCAAGGTTTACCGCGAGGCGCTTCTGCGCTGTGACGACCGATGGGCTGTCGGATGTACCGCCGCCCGGGCGATCGCCAACGAATTGAATCTGCCAGCGGACGCGTTCGGCGTGGTTCGAAACGGCGTGGATACCGAGCGATTCGCACCGGCGATTGATCGGATCGCGGTGCGTCGGGATCTGGGTTTGCCGGTGGACAAAGCGGTTGTGCTCTGCCTCGGCAATCTGAAGCCGATCAAAGGACAATCGATTCTTCTGGAAGCGATCGGACGAATGGGCGCCGTTGCGGAACAAGCCTGTTTCGTATTTGTGGGGGCGGATGGGATGGGCGGGCTCCTCAGTCGATGGGCGAACGAACGGCTGGAGGACATCGATATTCGATTTGTCGGGGAGGCGGACGATCCGGTGTCCTGGTACCAAGCGGCTGATTTGTTTGTGCAGCCATCGATATCCGAGGGGCTTTCCAATTCATTGCTTGAAGCGATGTCTTGCGGGCTAGCTGTGGCTGCTTCGAATGCGGGGGGCAATTCGGAGGTTGTTGAGGACGGCCGCACGGGGATGCTTGTTCCGGCGGGGGATCCCGCGTCGTTGGCGCTGGCGGTCAGTCATCTGGTCGCTCGGCCGGCTGTTGGCATTGAGATGGCGCGAGCGAGCCGTGAGCGGGTGATTCGCGATTTTGCAATGCAGTCGATGGTCACCCAATTGGCGGACCGGTACATCGCGCTGGCTGATCAGACGGAGGCGAGCAGCGAGGATCCCGACGTTGGGGAAACGGCAAATGCGCCGCGACGCTTCGCTTCGGCCGGGCGATGAGATTCACTGAGCCAATCGATGACAACGATCTCGCGAACTGGGTATTTGCATATTGGCGCGCCGCGATCGCGGATTGCATTGTTGTGGCATTATCGCGAGCTGATGTGGATGCTGGCTTGGCGTGATATCCGTGTTCGTTATAAACATTCGCTGCTCGGGGCCGCGTGGGCGGTGCTTCCGGCCGTCGCGATGATGGTGATCTTCGGTTTCGTGTTTAACCAGGTCGTGCAGGTTGACAAGGCGAAGCTGACGGGCAGTGCGTCATTGCCTTACGGGCTGTTTGCATTCTGCGGGCTTGTTCCGTGGACGTTTTTTGCGAACGGGCTTTCGAACTCGATTGGCTCGCTTGTCGCGAACCGACCGCTGGTGACGAAGATATATTTCCCTCGCGAGGTTTTTCCGATCTCGGCCGTGATCAGCGCGTTTGTCGACTTCCTGGTGGGGCTGGGTGTGCTCGCGTGCTACGTCGCTATTCAGCATTTTCAGGAGAACGGCTGGCAGTATGAGTTGAGCGCCGCCGTGATGTATCTGCCGGTTGTGGTCGGCGTTCAGATTGTCCTCATGACGGGGCTGGGCCTTGTTCTGTCGATGGCGAATCTATTCTATCGGGACGTTGGCTTTCTTTTTCGTTCTGTCATTCAGCTCTGGATGTTCATCACCTGCGTGATCTATCAACTGGAAGCCGCTTCGGGCTGGAAGCGGATGCTGATTCAGATGAACCCGATGACGCCGATCATTCGAGGCTACCGTGACTGCCTGATACACGGTCGATCTCCGTTGGATGTGGCGTTTGGATCGGCAGCGGTGGTATCGATCTGCGTGCTGCTGGCGGGTTGGGCGTGGTTTCGACGGCGTGAGCACGAGTTTGCGGAGATGATCTAGCGGCGGAATCGGAGGAACGGGCTTGCAGTCGGGCAGCGCTATTGAGGTCGAGCATGTCGCGAAGCGCTTTCGCCGCGGCACGAGCCGAAGTTCGCTGCGCGGACTCATTCGGACAAATCGTGCGATGGGGCTGACGGGCGAAGTCGCGGACGCTGGCGCGTTCTGGGCGCTTGAGGACCTGACATTTCAAGTTGCACAGGGCGAAGCGCTCGCGATCATCGGGCCGAACGGCGCTGGCAAAAGCACCGCGCTGAAGTTGTTGTCGGGAATCATGCCGCCGACGCGTGGACGGATCGTGGTGCGAGGTAGAATTTCCGCGCTCATCGAAGTGGGTGCCGGATTTCATCCTGATCTGACCGGTCGAGAGAACATTCATTTGAACGCATCGGTGCTGGGCATCGGACGTTCTCAGTCGCGGCGGATATTCAATGACATCGTCGAATTCGCCGGCATTGCGCCGTTTCTGGATACACCGCTCAAGCGATATTCAAGCGGGATGTACGCACGACTGGGCTTCGCTGTCGCGGCGCATGTCGAGCCCGATGTGCTCCTGGTCGACGAGGTTCTGTCGGTCGGGGATCGGGTGTTCCGTGCCAAGTGCATGGACCGGATGCGACAGTTCCGACAGCAGGGTGTTGCCGTCATACTCGTTTCGCACGATCTGAATGCCGTGACTGGTTTTTGCGATCGTGCCGTTGTGCTCGATCGCGGGCGAACCACTTTTACCGGTGGTGCGACAGAGGCCGTGTCGCATTATCACCGCGCGTGTTTTCCAGCGTCGACGGGCCGTAACGGTTCAGACTCCGTCACACGGCGCGAAATGACGATATCCATGTTCAATTCGCGTGGAGAGCCGTCGCTTTCATTCGTGTCCTGTGAGCGCATCGCCGTGGTGTGCGATGAAGTCGCTGCGACGGCCGGTTCGGTGGCGGTGTTCCAGCTTCTGCGGCTGCGGGATGGATTCGTGGTGTTCGAGGAGAACTGCGAACCTGCTCGCTGGGGCTTTGGGAGAGGCGGTGAGGATGCGGGCGTCGGTTGCGCTCAACTTCGATTCGATCTGGCGTTGAACGTGCCTCCGGGAGAATACATTGTTCGAATTGGAGTCAGAGGCCGAGACAACACGCCGTCCGCACTAAGCGTTGTCCTTGGGGAGTGCCGTTTCATGGTCACTGGTCCGGTCCGATCGGGTGGAGTGATCGAAGTGTCTCCAAGGTTTGAGGCGACGGCGCACTGATCCACGGTGATGTCGGGGGCCCAACTCATTGAAGGAATCTTGCAGGCGATTTCGGTGATTCCCGAGATCTCTCATTGCCCGATGTTTCGCGGCTTCCGGGAAAGGTCCGGAGGTTGATTCTCATGTCTATGTTTCTTTGAAAGTTCGCCCGTTTCCGAATCGCGTAAGGATCCAACGGCACGCGATTTGCCGGGAATTCAATATCGCTGACTGCACCCATTTCCTTGCGCGCCTGAGCAACTGGCGTTCAATTTCTGTGCCCGAAATGACTGGTGGTCGGTGCGGTTAATTTCTCAGGTCATTCTCGCGACTTGCAATTCTCGGCAGTGGCAGACGCGCGTACTCACGCCATTCGTGGCCAAGAGGAGTTACGGCATGTCTACCACACGATTGATACCTGTCGGATTGAGTTCGGTTGTGATCATGCTCTTTGCGGTCATTGTGCCGGTGAAGGCTGATCACTGGATTTCTGCTTCAGCTCCCGCGAAGGCGGACACGCCGCCGCCGGATTCCGCCCAGCGTCCCGCGGCGCTCGTTGCGGAGAATACCGCGGCCGTGCTTCGATTTACGGTTCGCACGCCAGGGATTCGCGTGACATCGTTCAAATCCGCAGATGGCGAATTCGTACGCATCAATTGGCCGGACGCCGCGGTTTTCGGACAGGAAGGCGAGCCGGCCATTCCAGTGTTTCGGCGACTGATCGTCGTGCCGGAGAATGCCGTTGTCACTGCGTCGGCGACGATTTCGGTTGAGCCGACATTGATAGAGGCGTCGGTATTGGGCGGCGCTTTCCGTGTCGAACCCGTGCGCGCGCCGATACCCAAGCTTCCCGGGGCTGCCGATGCCGCGCGGCTTGCACCGGACGCGGCAATCTATGGGGCGGATGCCGATCTACCGACAGAACGGATTTCGTTATCCGAGGCCGGCATGGCATCGAGTCGGCGTCTGATGCTCGTTGAGGTGCGGCCGGTGGCCTACAACCCGGTGCGACAGACCGTGCGGGTCTATCCCGAACTTGCGATTGAGATTTCCTTCGGTGGGGTCGCGCCGGGAACCACCCAGGAGGCTTTGCCGGGCGGACTTGATCGCGTTGTATTGAATCCGTCGCCCGAGGGCCTCCCCCGCGATCCGGGAAAGAACTTCCTGATTGTCGTTGCGAACGCGTTTGCCGGTGACATTGCTGAATTCGTGAATGCGAAGGAAGCACAGGGGAACAAGGTGTTTGTTTATATTGCCGCCCCTGGTGCGACTGCGGCGCAGATCAAGACATACATTCAAAACCAGTATGCATCGCCGGAGAATCGGCCGGACTTTGTTCTGCTGATCGGCGATACCAACACCATCCCGAACTGGACCGGCGGCGGCGATGGCGCGCCACCGACGGATCTGCCTTATACGTGCATGGACGGCGCAGCGGATTGGTACCCGGACATTGCGATCGGCCGGTTTCCGGTTCGCAGCTCAGCGCAGCTTGCGGATGTAATAGAGAAGACGCTCTATTTTGAGAATGGGCCTCTCGCGGACCCGACCTATCTGTCGCGTGCCGTGTTCATGGCATCTCAGGACAACTACACGGTGTCCGAGGGCACGCATGAGTATTGCATCACGAACTACATGGATCCTTTCAATATCGAGTCCGATCGCCTCTACTCACATACCTACAATGCGACGACCCAACAAGTTCGAAATGCGTTCAATGCCGGTCGCCTGTACGGAATTTACAGCGGTCATGGCGGCGACTTCGAATGGGCTGACGGCCCTCCGTTCACTCAGGCCGACGTAAACGGCCTTTTCAACGCGGGCATGTATTCGTTCGTGTGCAGCTTCGCCTGCGTGACGGGAAACTACACGCAGACCGAGTGCTTCAGCGAGACCTGGCTTCTCGCGCCCCACAAGGGTGCGGCCGCCATCTGGGCTTCGTCCGTGAACAGCTACTGGACCGAGGACGACGTGCTGCAGCGCACTTTGTTTTCCGTTCTGTTTGACGATTACATCCGCGAGATCGGGTTGAGCTTCAATCAGGCCCGGGCGCGATACCTGACGCAGATGGGCGCCGGTTCGACAACCCGCCGGTACTTCGAAATGTACAACCTCATGGGTGACCCCAGCCTGTACATTGTCGAGGCAGAGGCTGCGCTTCGAGTAAGCCCTTCGGGAGAGATTCGCAGCGCGGGGCCGGAAGGCGGACCGTTCGCGCCGGCGCTTTTCGAATTCACGTTGCGAAACGTCAGTGACAATCCGATCGAATATGAAGTCGCGCCGAGTGACTGGTTGTATGTGCAGCGGGGCGACTCAACGGGGACGCTACAGCCCGGCGAATCGATTCCGATCACGATCGGACTCAGTCCGGAGACGGCTTCGCTGCCGATCGGCATTCACAGCGCCCGCGTGAGTTTCATCAATCAGACGAACCACATCGGGGACGCTTTTCGCGATGTGTATCTCGAAGTCGGTCGATTTGCCTTCAGTTCGATGGATGTGCCGAAACCAATCCTCGACAATGCGACGGCTGCGAGCGTGTTGAACGTGGATCAGCAGGTCTGCGTGGGCGATGTTAATGTGGATGTCAACATCACCCACACCTACATCGGGGACCTGCTGATTCGCTTGCAGTCGCCTCGCGGCACGGTTGTCGCGTTGCATAATCGCACCGGCGGCGGCACAGACAATCTTGTGGTCACCTACGATGACGAAGGCCTCGCTCCTGACGGGCCGGGCGTACTTGCGAACTTCATTCGCGAATCGGCCTTCGGGACATGGACGCTTACGGTTGCCGATCAGGCCGGCGGCGACACGGGCACCTTAAACGGCTGGACGCTTCGCATTCTACCGCTCGGGGATATCTGCCCACCGCTCGCGCACGATGTGTCAGTCCAGACTTCCGTCAATTTGCCGGTCCTGTTCGAGCTTTCCGGAGAGACTGAGAGTGCCGAACCACTGGCATTCGTAATTGAGTCGCTGCCACAGCATGGTGTCATACTGGACGTGGAGGCTGCAATGCTCGTCCCGGCGGTTCCGTATGAGTTGATCGACCATGGTCGATTGCTTCGCTATCGCGCGGCAAACGGATACCAGGGACCCGATCAGTTCACCTATCGTGTGTACGATGTGGCGACCGGCTCTTCGGAGATCGCTACCGTGTCAATTAGTGTCGGTGGGCCGCAGCGTCTTTATCAATTCCCGCTCGATACGAATCCGGGCTGGACAACGACGGGGCAGTGGCAGTTTGGACAACCGCTTGGACAAGGATCGCACAATCCGGATCCGCTGGCAGGGTTCACAGGAGTAAATGTGTATGGGTACAACCTGTCGGGTGACTATCCGAACAGCATGAGTTCGACACTTTATCTAACCACCACGGCCATCAACTGCAGCGGCGCGAGCGATGTGGCGCTCAAATTCCGGCGCTGGCTTGGCGTGGAATCCGCGACGTATGACCACGCGAACATTCAGGTGTCCAACAATGGTTCGACCTGGACGAACGTCTGGGATCACACGGGCGCCGCGCTGGCGGAAACCGAATGGTCGCTTCAGTCCTACAGCATTTCGGCGATCGCCGATGGGCGGCCGTCGGTTTATGTCCGATGGGGTATGGGGCCGACCGATTCGTCGATCACCTATTCCGGCTGGAATATCGACGATGTTGAGATCTGGGGCGTTGTCCCCGGACCGATTCTCGGCGACATGAACTGCGATGGTGTTCTTGATCCGGGCGATATCGATCCGTTCGTGCTGGCGCTGCTGGATAAGGACGCTTATCTCGCAGTGTATCCGAGCTGCAACATCGATCTTGCGGATACAAATGCCGACCTGAGCCTGAGCGGCTCTGATGTGAGCAGCTTCGTGCAACTTCTGCTTGGTTCATGATCGAGCCGGCAAATTGGAACGGTTACGCGCCTGGTGATCGGCGCGGGATTGAGACCTTGCGTGGCGCTGCAATGGCGCCTCGGCCGCGGCATGTGTCCGCGCAAATAACCCACTTTTCGTCGCAAAAAGTGTGATATTCGGGGCGAATATCGTCTTTTTCGCTCCGGATTCCGACATTTTCGGGCCGGAGGGGTAGACTTCGCTTCCGAATGGAGTCTCTTTTGACGTGAATGTCGTTCCATTCGCGGCGAATGTGTGCGGATTCTGCGCGGAGATCGACACATTTCCGGCGTGCGGGGCCATTCCCGGGTCGGCGCAGCTCATGCCCGCGCCGGCGCGGCCTTCTTTTACGAAAGTGGCGGGCGGCGCGGACCGAAGGGGGGCTGGCGGCGACTGACGAAAGGGCCGAAATCGACATCGAGGCGGTCCCGCTCAAAAAGCGCGAGGACCTCATTCCGCGGACGGAACCGGACGTTCGCCGCCTGCTGATCCAAATCATCTGGCCGCGAATGAACGACGCCGCGCGCGGACCTGGTCAAGCGGGAGGCGCAGTCGCCAGGCCATCGCCAAACGATGTCACTGCAAAACGCGAAAACGTAAAACGCAACTGTAGCACCAAAGGCAGGCTTATTGCATCTGCGGCACCGGGAAACGCTCGCTCATCCACGTCTGCCAGGCCGGTTCGTCATGCCCAACGGCTGCCTTGGCCTTGTCACCATACAGATACACGCTTATGCACAACATCACCATGCCGCCGCAGGAGAACGCGCCGATGTATGCGGACCCGGGCGCGGGCGCGTCGAGGCGAAGCAGCACGGTGTGCTTGTGCATACCCTTCCCCAGCGAGTCCACCACACCGGCCATCTTTGGAATTCCGCCCGGCGTGCTCCACTTCTGTCCTTCGGCAAGATCGAGAAGCCCCAGTTCCCCGCCCGCCTTCGTCCAGACCTCCGCCTCGGAATCGCGGGAGATGCCCACAAACTGCATCGCCGAACAGGGCATGCCCTTGAATCGCTCCAGATACATTCGCAGGATGCGGAAGTAGGTCGGCCAGCCCTGCTCCAAACCATCAAGCTGATTGTCCCAGTCGTCAGTGTCGGCGAACAGACTGTGCACCACGCGAACCAGACACTTCCCGCCCGCGCGCGCTTCGACTGACCACTCCGTGGCCACCCTGGGAGAGCCGGGCATTCCCATATCGCCTTCTGTCGTGAAACGCCTGGGAGCCTCCCAAGCGGTTATTGTCGCCGACGAGTCCATGCCCGGTCCGAAAGTGCACACCACTTCACCTCCAGCGCGCTCCTCGCTGCGCGTGGGAACGAACCACGACGAGATGCCGGGCCCGGTGGCAATCGCCTTCCAGACTTCCTCGGGTGTCCCCGGGACTTCGAATTCAACCTGCACCGATCGGCGCCCGGACTGCTCTTTCTTCACGCTCATGTTCATTCCTCTGCTTTGGATTCTTCGGGTTTCGGATACGCCCCGATCATGAGGCGATGTCGACGCCCGCCCGGTGCGGATTCGTCGTGATAGCGCGAGACCAACTCGGCGACCGCGTCGGTCAGTTCACGGCTGAAGGCGGCGCGGTCTACGGCGGACCGGAATCTCACCTCGGTGTCGATGGAGAGCGTCGCAAGGCGCTTGTTGAGCTCTTCGGACTTGCGAAACAAATGTCCGATCTCGCGAATCACTCGGGCCGCCAGTGCCACGAGATAGCTCGCGGATAGTCGATCCATTCCCTTTCCATCCACTTCCTGTGCCGGATCCGCCGCGACAGGCCCGAGCGCGGCCGGCGAAACGACATACGATGAGGCTGTCGCCACAAGGTGTCGCTCTGTCAGTCCGCCCCAGCGCTTCTTACTGACCACCCGAATCAATCCGTGTTGTTCCAGAGTTCGAAGATGATAGTTCACCTTCTGTCGTGCGAGCCCGATTCGGGTGGCGAGCGTCGCTGCGGATGCCGGCTTGCGCAGTTCCGCGAGAAGTCGACTGCGCATCGGATCTAAGGCCACGCTGGCAGACGCCGGATCGTCGATGACTCGCAGGTTCACCATGACGACTAGATTAGCCTTGACAATTTTTTTTGTCAAGGCTCCCTCCACGATGCAGAATTTTGATTGAGAAAAGCCGCGCTACGTAGCCCCGCCGTCATCCGCGACGAAGTCTGCGACGAACTGGAGCATGGGTGACACCCGCACATTTCGCCTTCGGACTCCCAAACAAAGCGAACTCGCCTTGCTTGAAAGGGGACGTGCAACAGTAGAATAGGACAATGGCGAAAAGGCAGATTGTCGCAATGGGAGGGGGCGGATTCCTCATGGCTGCCGGGGACTGCCCGTTGGACGATTACACATTGTCACTCGCGCGAAAGCGCCGGCCGCGCATCTGCTTTCTGCCGACTGCCGGAGGTGACAATCGCGATAACATAGTGAGATTTCACGAAGCGTTTCCGGCGAAGCGCGCGGAGGCGTCGCATCTTCGGCTTTTCGGCGTGCCGCGAAACGATATCCGCGAGTTTCTGCTGTCGCAGGACGTGATCTACGTGGGTGGAGGCAACACGGCGAACATGCTGGCCGTTTGGCGCGCCCATGGAGTTGATCGTGTGTTGGGCGAGGCGTGGCGACGCGGAATCGTGCTCACCGGAGTGAGCGCGGGGATGTTGTGCTGGTTTGAGAGCGGGGTGACCGACTCGTTCGGGCGACCGCTTTCGGCGATCCGCGACGGACTCGGATTCCTTCGCGGTAGCGCGTGTCCGCACTACGATGGCGAGAAGGACCGTCGGCCGACTTATCACCAGCTGTTGCGGGACGGACTGGCAGCGGGGGTCGCCGCGGATGACTGGGCGGCCATTCACTACATCGGCGTGAGAATTCACGCGTGTATCGGCTCCAGGCTCGGCGCAAGATGTTATCGGCTTGACGTATACCGGGGCGCGGTCCGCGAAGTCGCGTTCAAGACTCGTTACATCGGAGCATAATCTCGGCATAGGGTGTCGAACTCGAATTTACCCACGACTTCTCGACCGGCGCCGCAAAATACCGATGCCGTGGACAGGCTGAGCGCCGTCGAGAAAAGTCGAAACACAAACTTTGCTCGAACACGACGCCATCCGTGAAAGCCCGAGCCAGACGAGAAATCGCCGAAGATGCTCAAGCCAAGACCGCTCTTAAAAATCCATCCTCGATCGTGCTGGTCCGGTTTGCTCAACGAGAAAGCCCGTCGACGCGCTCACCGGGGCGCTCGGTCGATCGGGGATTCGGCGCGACAGTCTGCCGACAGAACGGTTCGCACAGGAAACTCGATACGGCGGGGAACTTCAGGCGGATGCCGTGCAGGTGAGCCGCGCGGAATGGCATTCCGCGGTTTGCCGAGGATGCTCATCGGTGCGTCGGCGATCCGAGCATCTCCTTCATCACGCCGTCCAAGTCGAGAAGGGCCCCCGCGCAGTCACCTCGGTACGAGCTGCCGTGCATGATCGCCAGCGTTTTGGGGCGAAGCGCGGCCAGTCCCTCCAGCAGGGGGCGCGTGTTCGGTGTATAGGGCATGTAGTCCATCAGCGGCCCGGCCTGAAATGCGGCGAGCGACTCGCGCGTTCGCCCGAGAACATCCGAATCGGTCAGAGGTTCTACGTCGCCGTTGTGCGTGAACAGATCGCCACAGAACAACACGCGCTGCGTCTCCTCGAAAAGCACGCCTGCGTCCCATCCGTGCGGCAGGTGCGGCGTTGGCTGGTGTCTGAAGCGGAAAGCGCCGGTGACCAGCGTGTCGTCCGGCGTTAGCACTCGAGGCGGACGGTCGGCGTAGTCGTTGAGATTCACCAGTGATCCGACCACACCCGAAACAGCCTGTGCCTGCGGTGCAACCTTAAGCCACTCATTGAGCGAACCGCATTCGTCCACTTCGAAGTGGCCGAACCCGATCCAGCGGAGCGTGGCGGGGTCGATCACATGTCGCACCGCTTCCAGCACCTCCGGAAACATGCGCCGCATACCGGTGTGGTAGAGCAGTGGCTCCTCATCAACCACCAGGAAGTGATTGAATTGCAGGTTGATCTCGGGGTAGAGGATGCTGATCCGATGGATGCCGGGTGATATCTCGTTGATCGATGTCATGTCGAATCTTCCCCGGGAACGGCCCAGTCGGAACCGAGTCCCTGATTATCCAGATGCTCCGCTGCGGTCGATGGGTAGCCGCGCGGGCGGCAAGAAAAGCGAGATGGACCTTACTCCGTGTGGATGGTTCGCACAAGAATTTCGGACCGGGTTTGCCCCGGAAAGGCCCTGCTTCCGATCCCATCATGTTTGACCCCTCAACCTGCCTGTCGATAGAATATCGAGGTAATGCTACGAATGTCCGTTCGGACGGATCGCCATTCCGCGTTCGAATCCGTGAAGTCTGAATTGAATTCACGGAGACGGGGAGCGGCGGTTCGCACGCGGGCTTCGATTTGCCACGGAGTGGCTTGTGATTGGCGCTTCCGAACAACTCACGGCACACCTGATTCAGTGCTGGCAACACGGCATCCGTCGCTGGTTCGGCGTGCTCGCGCGCAGGCACACAATCGGCCACGCGGACTTCATGTCCAAAATCTTCAACGAATGAGCGCCCCTCGGGCCATCCCGTGACAATGCGCCGCGAATGATTGCAATTTTGCTTCGGCCTGCGCGTCGCCTTGTTCAGAGACGCAGCGGCTTTCAAGCCGATCAATTCGTCAACAATCCCTGCGAATCAGACTTTTTCCGTCGCCTCGCCTGGCGTCAGCCCATGCGAAGGCCATTGGTATGTGGAGATGTCCAATGCGAACTCAATCCCCGACTGCCGCCAAGATCAATCCGACCAACGTTCTTGCCGAACTCAAGAAGCACATACTCGTCGACGGCTTCGAGATTGTCGTCGATCTGGAGCGAAGTCACGGATGTCGGCTTTATGACGCACACTCTGATCGTTCGCTCATTGATCTGTATAGCTTCTATGCATCCATGCCCGTCGGGTTCAACCATCCGCATTTCCAGCGATCGGAAGTTCAGGACGATTTGCTCGCGGCAGCTTCGATCAAAGTAGCGAATTCCGATGTCTACAGCGTCCAGATGGCGAGGTTCGTGAACACGTTTGTTCGTGTCGTGGGTACGCCGGAATTGCCGAAGTTGTTTTTCATTGAAGGCGGGGCGCTGGCCGTCGAGAATGCGCTCAAGGCCGCGATGGATTGGAAGGTGCAGAAGAATCTGGCAGCCGGTCGCGGCGAAATCGGGACGGAGGTGTTGCATCTGCGGCACTGCTTCCACGGCCGATCCGGGTACACAATGTCTTTGACAAACACGGATCCAAACAAGACAGCCTACTTCGCGAAGTTCGATTGGCCGCGTGTCAGTTCGCCGGCGATTGATTTTTCTCTGCCTGAACCGCGGAGGGTGGAGAAAGCCGTCGCGGATGAGAAGCAGTCCGAAGCGGAAATCATGAAGGCCATTGCATCGCGGCCGCATCGCATCTGTGCGATCATCATCGAGCCGATACAGGGCGAGGGCGGCGACCGGCACTTTCGAAAGGAGTGGTTCGAAACGCTGCGCCGCATCGCCGATGAGCACGAAATGCTGCTGATATTCGACGAGGTGCAGTCGGGCATGGGCGTAACGGGTCGGAACTGGTGTTACCAGCACTTCGGCGTGACTCCGGATCTGCTCTGCTTCGGAAAGAAGGCGCAGGTCTGCGGTGTCATGGCAGGGGCACGTCTCGACGAAGTAAAGGACAATGTGTGGCGAAAGCCCAGCCGCATCAATTCCACCTGGGGCGGCAACTTCACGGACATGGTCCGATCGACACACTATCTCGATATCGTCGAGAAGGAGGGGCTCGTTGAAAACGCCCGGGAGATGGGTCAACTCTTCCTGGACAAGCTCAGCCGACTTGCCGATTCGACGCCGCAGATCACCACAGTTCGCGGTCGTGGCCTGTTGTTGGCGTTCGATATGGCCGATGCCGAGACTCGCAACCGATTCTGGCGTAACTGCTTCGCGAGTGGGCTGCTCGTTCTAAGAAGCGGAGATCGGTCGATCCGCCTGCGACCCGTGCTGGACATCCGTCCCGAGATCATCGAAGAGTCGATCACATTGATGCAGGACGCGCTGAAGCGATAGGTGGACGTAGCAGTGGGGCGTCGTGTGCCGTGGTCGATGAACCGGAGACAGCGTGGTATTGCGCATGAGTTAAGCACGATCGGAATAATTTCCGTTGATCTCATGTGCGATCGGCGGATCCAGCTGAGTTGGCTTGTGATCGGGACTGACGCGCTGGGTGGGATTGCGTGAATCCCCGACGGGAGGGCGTTCGTCCCCGCATCCACCGGAATATGGTCCGGCACGATCTGCGCTTCGCGGGCGAAAGTTGCCAGTCAGTGAACCCCGGCAAAATTGATGGCCCTGCACCCCGCGCAGTGTCTTGCCATCGATCGACACGGACTGCCATCCGGCCGACACCCGACCCATGGTCCGGCGACGGATGGTCTGTTCGAAGGTTTTGTGATCCAGCGCGGTGAACAGATTGTGCAACGTCGCGCAGCACGGCAGATGCTCACGAGTGATTCAAGCGCCGCCGCAGCGCAAACGACCGGCCATGATTGCGGCCGAACTGGTCTATCGCGTGCAAACTCCTCGCGCCTGGCAGCATGGTCAACACCGACAACATCAAGATCGCCTGAAGGGGATGCCGGCGCTCCGAAGCTTCCTGTGGATCCGGAATCACCGATCACGCTATCTCCAGCGACGTTGGATTCGACATGATGCGGGCTTCCATGATCTATCATCACAATTGGCAGGCTGTCGTCTTAGAATTGGAACACGTTGGCGAGAGTGCTGCAGGCCTTGACAGATTAGGCCACAGGCCCTAAGTTGCCCGGCTCACGATTGCGGGGTAGAGCAGTTGGTAGCTCGTCGGGCTCATAACCCGGAGGTCGCTGGTTCGAGTCCAGCCCCCGCTAGTTTCCTTAAAGCACGCCGATCGCAGGATTTGCGAACCCGCCTGATGTCAGGGCGGTGCGGCCTGAAGCGAAAAGCAACCCGGTAATTACCGGATTGTCGCTTCGAGGTTCGCACCATGTCCTTGCAATTGCTCGAAAAATCCGTATCCAATCAACCCCGCGTTCCTTCCCTCCGGCTGCATAAGCCCTCCGGCCGTGCCGTGGTCACGCTCTCCGGTCGCGATCATTACTTGGGGCCGTACGATGCCGATTCTTCGCGGCTGGCGTATGAAAAGCTGATCGGCGAATGGCTCGCCAACGGTCGGCGGCTGATAGCAAACGAGGATTCACCCGGTGGCGTTGAGTCGAAGTGCGAGAGCGTCTCGGTCGCCGAAGTGCTGCTCGCCTTCCTGGAGCATTGCCAGCGGAAATACGGGGCAAGGCGGCAGTTCCCGCGCATCATGAGCCGGATCAAGACGGCGCTTTCCGTCATCAAGAACCTGTTCGGGATGATCCCGGCGGCGAAGTTCGGGCCGAAGGCGCTCGTTCAGGCGCGCGACTATTGGATCGGGACGGGGCGATCGCGGAAGACGGTCAACGACAACACAAAAGTCGTAAAGATGTGCTTCAAGTGGGCCGTGCGGGAAGAGATGATCCCGCCGGTTGTGTGGCACGGGCTTTCATCGGTCGAGGGCCTTCGTCGCGGCGAATCGGTTGCTGCGGAACCGAAGAAGGTGCGGCCGGTCGCTGACTCTCATGTCGATGTGGTGCTGCCCTACCTGCTGCCGCCGGTGAGGGCGATGGTGGAGTTGCAGCGACTCACCGGGATGCGGCCTGGCGAAGTGTGCATCATGCGGGCTTGCGATCTTGATATGACCGGCTCGCTGTGGAAATACACGCCTGCCTTTCATAAGACGGACTACGCGGAACACGACCGTGAGATTTTCCTGGGGCCACAGTCGCAGGCGGTCTTGCGGCCGTGGCTTACCAATGTGCTTGAAGCCTTTCTGTTCCGGCCGGCGGACGCGGTCGCCGAGTGGCTCAAGCGCCGGGGAGAGAAACGACAAACGCCGCTCGTCTTCGGAAATCGACCGGGGACGAATCGCAAGCAGAAGCCGCGTCGCGTGCCGCGCGAAGCGTATGACGTGGGCTCCTATCGTCGGGCGATTGATCGGGCGTGTGTGCGGGCCGATCGCGATGCACGAGCGAAGGCTGGACAACCGAAGTGCGAATCGTGCGAAGGCCGTGGCGAAATCACGCTTGAATCGAAGCGACGGCGGATGTGCAAGACGTGCAACGGTGTCGGCCGATCAGGCGACGTGCTGATTCCCCGCTGGCATCCGCATCAACTGCGGCACAGCTATGCGACGCGAGTCCGAAAGGAATACGGCATCGAGGCGGCGCGGGTGATGCTTGGTCATCAGCATGTGGGCGTGACGGAAGTTTACGCCGAACGTGATACAGCGGTTGCGGCGGTCGTTGCTCAGAAGATTGGTTGAAATCAATAGACTTGCCCGGACAGACACACGGCACTTTGTGCCGACGAGCCTCGCTCGACTATCCAGGAATCCTAATTTCACTGGAAAACGCTACGAATGATCGCTCGATTATTTGATCTGGCGCACTTCCTCCACTGCGCCAAGATCGTTGCGAATCAAGATCGTATTCAGCTTTCCGAGTGAATGCAGCAATTCGGGTGATGCCAGCGGGCACTTCAGTTCCTGGATGTAGATGATTCCATCATCGGTGTGCGCAGCGATGTTGATAGATTCAGAGTCCAGTTGGTTGTAGTCATCCGCAGATGCCGCCAGTATCGTCACGCTCGCCCTATCCTTTCCTCCAGAGATTCGGATCGCCACAGGACACCACTTTGAAAGGTCGATGCCGCATTTCTCCGCGAACTGCTCGATTCCGCTTGCAGAATTCCATTGCAGGATCGCCGTACCGAATAAGTCGCCAGACGGGGTTTCGACTGGAAATGCTACTTCGTACTTTCTCTGAGTCCTCTGAGGCGCACGCGGCCAGTCCTTCTTATCGATTGGCCTTCCATGGAATGTGGAGGGTTCAACGACCTGATCTAGAATTTCGTACGATAAGCCATTCCAAAAAGACACGGTCTTTTTCCAGTCAATGAACGGCCGATCTTTACAAAACCGCTCCTGAGCTTCTCGTGTCTGTTGGAAATCCACGATCTTGAGGTTTGTCGGCTTGAAGCGTCCGGGGTCGTTGTGATTCTGAAAGTTAGCAATTGCCTTTATTACAGGTGCCAAGGCGTACTCGTCCTGTGCAGGAAAAGAGAAGCCTATGACGATCAATTGAGACTTGGAAACACCCATCGTATTGAAACCATACCAGAATTCGAGCAAGGGACTTAAGTAAACGATCTTTGAATGCGATGGAGCAACCAAGAATGGTGTTGGGCTTACCGCCTGCGGATCGGAAAAGAGCGGGGCCAGATTGCGAGCTCGATATAGATAAGAAAATGGATCATCCTCTGGATAAGGCTGCTCGACCAGAGGCTCGACCTTAAATTCTGTTTCGTTATCGAAGACGGCGTGCCGTGGTTCGGAATTGAGCGGGTTCTTCCGATGTAAAGATTTCCCGCGATCGTACCGCTCGCGGGAAAACCAATCTATCGATCCGTGCAATTTGCAGATTATGATCTCATCGTCTGGAAATCGTAGCGTTCCCGATCCACTCCGATGAACCTCGTCAAAGCGACTAGGACATAGTCGATACTTAATGCCAGCCCTGTCGCAGGCAGTTTCTAATATTGTATCGTAATTGAACGTCAGGATGACATCCCCAGGGCTCAGCCGCTTTGCAAAATCAATGTAGAGTTTCCACTGGGTCTCACTCATCCTTATCTGGCATTCGTAGAGTAATCTCGCAATCAAGAATCTTACATATATTTGTGTATCGTTCCCTTCGATGGATAACGTATCGCTACCTTTCAGACCTAGGTAGTGTTCCAAGTCCAGGTAGCTTATGAAGTCTTCAAGGTTTATGGTTTCAGCGCCTGGCTTTGCGCCGGTCCTGAGACGTCGATATTCGCGATAGTCCTCTATGGCCCGCTTAGCGCGAAAACGAGCGCCATTCGGCATGCTGTCAAAGCGTGATAAGAGAAGAGACATGAGTTTGTTGTTGATGGGCAAGCCTGCCGGTACTGAAAAACCCGCTCCCAAAATGATCAGCCGATGCGGTTCCATGATCCGAATTGAACGGGTTCAGCCACCCTGTTGCAAGCGGGATGTACGAGAGGCAGCCTCGCCGATGTGAGCGAGGCCGCCATTGGGCTTGGCTATTCGGCGGCTTTTCGGTCTTCAAACAAGTTCCCCACCTGCTGAGCGGCCCCGGCGGCGACGATCACAAGACGCTTGTCTCCGCGAAGGTACTGTAGCCAACCTTGCGGTTACGCGGATTGGTTCTCGATGGTTGCAGGCGGGATAAGAAAATACTCTTGATGTGGCAGTGCGGCAACCGCACACTCCGGCCTTGCAATCGATGGGAGGCAAAATAAGCGGCCGCGCGCAGCGGTCAACGGTGGATCGCCCGGAGGGAAGGGACCCTTTGGGAAGGGACCTTGACGGCGAGCACGGTTGCTACAATCTTGTCTTTTTCTGAATGCCAAGGCGGGGTGTTATTGGTGCATGGGAGCCGCTGCATGAATCTGATGGATGAACTGCTGGGTGGAGCGATCGGTCACTATGGATTGGCTGGTTCATTTGAGACGCTCAAAGAACTCGTTCAGCGAATTCACGTCTGGGGGGATGAAAAAGACGCATCGATCAGCAACGGAGATTTTTCAGGGGAGTATGGCGGCGACATATATGCAGATCTCTGTATCGGGCGGTGTTTTGTGGACGCGGCTTGCAGTCAAACTGTCGTCGCGGCCATCTGCCCGTTTATCGAATCCCTGTTTACCCGCGCATTTGCGATCATGAGGCCGGCCTGGCAGGCCGGTTCGGCAATTAAGAGCCATCTGCGTTGGACCAAGCAGCTAAAGCCCGGTGATGAATATAAGCGCTGGAGTCCTTCGTGGGTCTTCAATGTCAAGTCTTATCCGCGTCAGGGATTTATTGAGGGCACGCAGCAGTTGCTCGAAGCTTTAGGGTTTGGCTCAGCCATCCCAACGGATTCCCCTGAATTCAACCTGGTATCGGCACTCTTCCTTTACCGTAATAAGTCGCTGCATCACGGATATGAATGGCCAACCGACCCACTAAACGCATTCAAGCTCAATATGGACGCGGCAAGCCGGAAAGATTCGCGATGGCAGCAGTGGTTCGATATATCAACGATTGGTGCTGACTTGTGGATGATCACGATCACCAAACAACTTGTCGTTGATTCACTCGGTGCAATGCAATCGATTGCAACAAGTCTCCGAGAAATAGAAAATGAGATTCTGCTCTTGTCGAAATGAGGTTTGACCGTGATGCCGAAGCTTGAGATCATTACCTTGTATCGTTACTTTGCGTATGCTGCACAAATGCGCAAGCTCTTTCGCAATTCCCTCTCTGAAGAATCGCTACAGGAGTTTATGCGAGATGAAGCATCGCTTGTGCTGTTTTTCTACTCTGAACCCGGCATCTATCTGAGCTATTCATACTCAGGTCTGTACCTAACAATAGAGGGCTGGAGGGACTTAAGACTGCGCGACGCAAAACTCGACGCGCTCCTCGCGTCGCCATTCGTCGATCGTTTGCGGCTATTTCGCAATGCTACCTTTCACTATCAGAAGGAACCC